>JBPCWM010000189.1:0-3441 GCA_051009515.1 Rhizobiaceae bacterium
CGTGCACAGAGAAGGAACATACTTGCCGAAACGGGCATTGCGACCTAAGCAATAATTTTAATGAAACAGTCTTCCAAAACAGCGGTAAGTTCGGAGCTTGATGCCCCGGCCTTCCAACCGCCCCCCTTTGGCCTCCGGCATTTGCTGGGCATAGAAGGGATTTCACCTGCCGACATTACCTACCTGCTCGATAGGGCAGAAGAAATGGTCGGCATTTCCCGTCAGATAGAGAAAAAGCGCCCTTCCCTGTCCGGGCGTACGCTGATCAACCTGTTTTTTGAAAACTCCACCCGCACTCAATCATCCTTTGAAATCGCAGGAAAGCGGTTGGGCATGGATGTGGTCAATATGGCGGTCCAGACTTCGTCAGTTAAGAAGGGGGAAACCCTTCTTGATACCGCCGTTACACTGAATGCCATGAGGCCTGATCTTCTGGTTGTGCGCCACAATGCTGCCGGTGCAGTTGAATTACTGTCGCAGAAAATGGGTTGTCCGGTAATCAATGCAGGTGACGGGGCCCATGAGCACCCCACCCAGGCGCTGCTTGACGCATTGACCATACGCCGAACACTGGGGCGTATTGAGGGGCTAACCATCGCTATTTGCGGCGATATCGCGCATTCACGTGTTGCACGTTCCAACATTCACCTTCTAACTGCACTTGGGGCGCAAGTGCGAGTAATCGCGCCATCTACCCTGTTGCCAGGACAGATAGAATATCTTGGGGTTACCGCCTTCAAGACCATGGAAAAAGGCTTGTCGGGCTGCGACGTGATCATGATGTTGCGCTTGCAATCTGAACGTATGTCGGGCGCATTTATTCCCTCTGCGCGGGAATTCTATCGCTTTTTCGGACTGAATGAGGATCGCGTTGCATTGGCAAAACCCAATGCGATTGTCATGCATCCCGGCCCAATGAACAGGGGCGTAGAGATCGCCTCGACAATCGCGGACGGAGTGCAAAGCGTTATCGTTGAGCAAGTGGAGATGGGGGTAGCGGTTCGCATGGCCGTTATGGAAGCGCTGCAGGAAAACGCAGCGGCTCATGCCACCAATGGAGGCACACCATGAAGCACTCCATCGACTCCAAGCCACCCAAACAGCGGCTGTTCGTCAATGCACGGGTTATTGATCCCGCACAAAATCTGGATATCCATGGCGATGTTCTGGTCAATCGCGGCAAAATTGCCGCAATCGGCAAATCCCTGCCCCGTGACAAGCTCAATCCCTCTTGCAAGATTGTGGATTGCAATGGAATGGTTCTGGCTCCGGGCCTTGTGGATTCGCGGGTTTTTATCGGGGAACCCGGAGGCGAGCACCGCGAAACCATCAAATCCGCCAGTCGTGCTGCGGCATCGGGCGGGGTCACTTCGCTGGTTATGATGCCGGACACCAATCCGGTGATCGACGATGTATCTCTCGTCCAGTTTGTGCGTCAGACTGCACGCGAAAAATCCCGCATTCGCATATTGCCGTCAGCAGCTCTTTCAAAGGAGCAGCAAGGTCAAGAAATGACCGAGTTTGGCCTGCTCAGTTCTGCGGGTGCAGTTGCTTTCACTGACGGACGCAAAACGGTGAACAGCGCCCAGATGATGCGTCGAGCTCTCACATATGCAGGAGACTTCGATGCTTTGATCATGGCGGCAACCCGTGATCGCTCTTTGGGCGGTGGCGTCATGAATGCCGGCTTGAACGCAACGCGCATGGGGTTACCAGGCATTCCAAGAGAAGCCGAAATCATACCGTTGGAACGCGACATGCGCCTGGTGGCCATGACTCGGGGTAAATATCACGCTTCAACCATTTCAACATCAACATCCGTTGAGGTCGTGTCCCGTGCCCGCGATGCCAAACTGGATGTCAGTGCCGGAGTGGCAATTGCCAATATCGCGCTCAATGAAACGGATATTGGTTCCTATCGGACATTCTTTCGCGTATCGCCACCGCTACGCAGCGAAGATGATCGGCGCGCCATGGTGGAAGGCATTCGGTCCGGGGCCATCGATCTGATCTGCTCTAATCATGACCCGCAGGATGTGGATACAAAACGCCTGCCGTTTTCAGAAGCAGCCGACGGGGCGGTCGGGCTGGAGAGCCTGTTGGCCGCCAGCCTGCGCCTCTACCATAGCGACGATGTTCCGCTGATGCGCCTGTTGGAGTGTCTTTCAACAGCTCCGGCAAAACGATTGGGACTTAAATCCGGCACATTAAAGAAGGGAGCGGTTGCGGACATGATCCTGTTTGACCCTGACCTGCCCTGGATTCTACATGAAGACGAACTCAAGTCTCGATCACGCAATACGGCCTTCGAAGGGGCCAGATTTCAGGGGCGCGTCTTGAAAACCATCGTGGAAGGCCGCACAGTGTTTTCCAGAAATGCATAAATACTGACTGAGGAGCCAAGCCGATGGAATGGATAAGCAGTGCGCTGTTGCCGCTATTGGCAGGCTATCTGCTTGGCTCAATTCCCTTTGGTCTGTTGCTCACGCGGTTTTCCGGGCTTGGTGACATCCGTTCTATTGGATCAGGCAATATCGGGGCCACCAATGTATTGCGCACAGGAAAAAAAGGGCTGGCCGCCCTCACCTTGTTCCTTGATGCCTTGAAAGGCGCGGTCGCGGTCTGGATATTTCTCAGACAAGGGCAGGACGTGGCTGTCCTCGCGGGGCTCGGTGCTTTTGTCGGTCATCTGTTCCCCGTTTGGCTCAAGTTCAAAGGTGGCAAGGGCGTCGCAGTATTTGTAGGAGTATTGGCAGCGTTGAGCGGTGCAGGTTTTATCACCTTTGCACTGGTATGGCTGGGAATGGCGCTGGTGTTTCGCTATTCATCTCTGGCCGCACTAACGGCAACGCTTGCCGTACCGGTTGTTTTGTGGGTTTTGGGCTCTCAGTCAAGTTTCACCTGCGGAATCTTGGCGCTGATGACGGTGCTGACATGGTATATGCATCGACCTAATATCCAGCGCCTGCTCGACGGTTCCGAAGGGAAAATCGGCCAAAAGGGGTGACTTTCCCTTCCAAGCCAGGTGCCGGTATTGAACTGTCGCAGGACCAGCGCATTGCATGGTTGCGCCTCTCCCGTAGCGAGAAAGTTGGGCCAGCTACATTCATAGAATTGATCAAGAGGTACGGAACGGCCGCCAGGGCGCTGGCTGAATTGCCTGATCTGGCAAGGCGCAGCAGTCGTGGAGCCATTTCCATACCATCTGTGGAAGCGGCAGAAGCGGAGCTGCACCAAATTGCCAAAATGGGAGGCCATACGGTTTGTCTTGGAGAACCAGCATATCCTGCAGCTCTACGGGCCACCGATTCACCACCCCCGGTGCTCACAGTTTTGGGAAACCTGGACAGCATTACAGGCAACAATGTTGCTATTGTGGGATCAAGGAATGCCTCTTTATCGGGGGTCAAATTTGCCCGCGAACTGGCGGGTGATCTGGGC
>JBPCWM010000190.1:0-43728 GCA_051009515.1 Rhizobiaceae bacterium
CTGTGGGTCCGCCGCACCTTCAATATGGCAGTGAATCTCAGCCTTGATCATAGCCACGGCATTCCCCATCGCCGTTCAAAACCAGATCTGAATGTCAGGCACTTCAACCGCATTTCAATTGTCCATCGGAAACATGGATCGCCCATGGGGGCCGGCTTCCAACCCAAGGTGCCAGGCGACAGTTTCCCCAATATCGCTAAACGTATCTCTCGATCCAAGCGACCCCCTGGCAAATCCCGGGCCAAGAACGAGCACCGGCACTTGCTCGCGCGTATGATCCGTTCCTTGCCACGTGGGGTCGTTCCCGTGGTCTGCAGTCAATATCATCATGTCACCGACGCGCAGCTTTGCCATCAGTTCCGGCAACCTGCGGTCGAAATGCTCCAAACAGGCCGCATAGCCTGCAACATCGCGACGATGGCCATAGAGCTGATCGAAATCGACAAAATTGGCAAAGACGAGGTCACCATCGGCCGCATCCTCCATGGCCTGCAATGTCGCCTCAAACATGGCATTATTGCCATTGGCCTTGCGGATGTCTGTTACGCCACGATGGGCGAAGATATCGGCAATCTTGCCAACCGCAAATACTGCCCTTTCATCATCTTCCATCCGATCCAGCAGTGTTGGTTCCGGTGGTGGGACGGAATAGTCGCGACGATTTCCTGTCCGCTCGAAATCTTCTGCCGTCTTGCCGACAAATGGGCGTGCTATAACGCGCCCAATGTTTAGTGGGTCAACCAGTTTACGGGTTATCTGGCAGAGCTTGTACAGCCGTTGAAGCCCGAAAAACTCCTCGTGGGCAGCGATCTGAACGACTGAATCCGCAGATGTGTAGACGATCGGTTTGCCGGTGGTCATGTGTTCATTGCCATATTCGCGGATCACTTCGGTGCCAGATGCATGTTTGTTGGCGAGAATGCCGGGCAGATCCGCTTGAGCGATCATCGCATCAGTCAACTCCTTTGGGAAAGTTGGAATCGACTGCGGAAACACACCCCAGTCAAAACGTAGGGGAACGCCTGCAATTTCCCAATGTCCGGATGGCGTATCCTTCCCGCTGGACACCTCCGCAGCACATCCCCAGGCTCCTTCAACTGTTCCGTCAAACTCAAAGCCCGCAGGCCTCTCACCACAGGCCAGTTGCGCCGCATGACCAAGCCCGAGCCGCTCCATCACCGGGAGACGCAGCAATCCTTGGCGCAGCCCAATTCGATCCCCCTCACCACCCGCACAGTCCCGCGCAATGGACCCAAGCGTATTAGCGCCCTCATCACCATATTTTGCGGCATCCGGTGCGCCGCCAATCCCAACTGAATCGAGCACTATAAGAAATACACGTGGCATGTTGAATTGCTCCTCCCGCTGCGCTTCTCGCGACAGCAGCGCCCTTCTCCCCAAAGCGCTGATCCCGCAAGACTGTGCCCCACCCGTACGTCGACCTCAATAGCTGACCGACACAAGATAAAGCCCGTGGGCCGGGGCAACGGGCGCGCAGGCCGTGCGATCACGGGCTTCCAGTGCAACAATTAGATCGTCATGGCTCCAGCGCCCTTCTCCCACCGCCTTAAGGCAACCTACAAGTGAGCGGACCTGATTGTGCAAATAGGAGCGTGCAGTTGTGGTTACTTCGATCAGATGAACACCGTGTTTCAGCTGCCCGCGCACATCCAGAGTGTCCAACGTTTTGACAGGCGATTTCGCCTGGCATTCCGTGGAGCGAAATGTCGTGAAATCGTGCTCGCCCAAAAGTAATTTGGCAGCGGAATTCATGGCGGCAACATCCAGCTCAACTTTGACGTTCCATGCGCGTCCTTTTTCCACGGTCAATGGAGCCCGCCGGTTGACAATGCGATATAGATAGGCGCGGTTACTGGCTGAGAACCGCGCATGAAATCCCTCCACGCACTTGTCACATTCGAGGATGGCAACCGGGTCACCCGCCTGACGCAGATGGGCATTCATCGCCTCCATCAGCCGAAAGGGGGTCCACGGACGCTGCAAATCCGCATGGGCCTGTTGGCCCAGCGCATGAACACCGGCATCCGTACGTCCGGCCCCTTGCACCAACACATTAGGTTCACCGAGTTTTTCAAGCGCCATCTCCAGCGCCCCTTGCACGGAAGGCATGTCATCCTGCCGCTGCCACCCTTTAAAGGGGGCACCGTCATATTCGATCAGGAAACGATAGCGGCTCATTTCAACTCAAGACGGTGCCGGTCGCAACCGGATTCCCACGCAGGAAATGCTCAGTTTGCATGGCTTTTGATCCTGCTCTTTGCAACTGCAGCAAGCGGAGCGCTCCGCTACCGCATGCAATCGTGAGCCTATCATCCATGATCTGACCCACCGGGCCCGGCTGGCCACTCATTTCCACCTTGAGAATTTTCACCCGCTCCAACCTGCCGCCAAAGGGCATCTCACACCATGCTCCGGGGAAAGGAGACAGTCCCATAATATGGTTCTTGACGAATTCGGCGGATTGGGACCAGTCAATGCGGGTCTCTGACTTATCTATCTTGGCCGCATAGGTCACGCCCTGTTGCGATTGAGGAACAAGTTCGAGTAGGCCCGATTCCAGCAGCTCCAGTGCCTGAACCATCAGTGCTGCTCCGGCTTTGGAAAGCGCATCATGCAAGTCACCGGCAGTGGTGTCATCAGTGATCGGTACGGTCACTGTCATGGCGACAGGACCGGTGTCCAGACCGGCTTCCATTTTCATGACCATAACACCGGTTTGTGAATCTCCTGCCATAATTGCCCGCTGAATAGGGGCAGCACCGCGCCAGCGAGGCAAGAGTGACGCATGACCGTTGAAACAGCCAAATTTTGGCGCATCGAGTACGGCCTGGGGTAGAATCAATCCATAAGCCACAACGACTGCAACATCTGCCTTGTGACGAACAAACACGTCCTGCTCGGCAGCGCCTTTCAGGGATATTGGGGTAAAAACATCAATACCTGACGCTTCAGCAGCCTGATGCACGGGAGACTTGACCAGTTCCAGCCCTCGTCTGCCAGCAGGCCTTGGAGGTTGTGTGTAGACGGCTGCAATATGATGACCAGCCTCGACCAGCGCACTCAGCGTCGGCACTGAAAAATCCGGAGTACCCATGAATACGACGCGCAGGCTCAAGAATCACCCGATAAACTGTTTGCCGGACTGCTTGGCAAGCTTGGTGAATTTGCGGATCACCATATCACGTTTGAGCTTTGAAACGTGATCAATGAACAGCACCCCGTTCAAGTGGTCATATTCATGTTGAATTACCGTAGCCAGCAATCCATCAGCCTTAAGCAATTGTTGCTTTCCATCACGATCAACATACTTGACCGTACACGCCGCCGGGCGCTCCACATCGGCATAATAGTCCGGAATGGACAAACAGCCTTCCTCGTAGACATTGCGTTCGTCCGACCAGGCGACAATTTCCGGATTGATCAGAAAAATAGGATCGCGCTTGGGCTCTTTCTCTTCGGTCGTATCATCAACTCCACCCAACCGTTCGCCATTGAACTGCTCGTCCCCAACTTCATCCTCGTCTTCTGATCGCTTGGTGCAATCTACGGTGAAAATGCGTAATGGCTCACCGACCTGAACGGCAGCCAATCCAATACCCGGCGCATCATACATGGTTTCCAGCATGTCATCGAGGAAACGGCGCAACTCGTCATCAACTCGCTCGACCGGGGTGGATTTCCGGCGCAGTACGGGGTCAGGGATATGGACAATCGGCAAGATGGACATAGGCGTCAGATAAGCGTTACGGCGGTACGGGTCAACAGGTTTACCTACACCAGATACACCTCGACAATCGCTTTTGCGTTCCCGTTTTATTCTCTTGCCCGAATCAGATAACGTGGAGCTATGGATCAGCTTCAACTTCATCTCGAATTCCTGCGCATTGGGCAAACCGTGATCAGCCGCGCAGATGCGCTGGTCATTCTGGTTGTGTTACTCAGTGTTGGTGCACTGATCCTTTTGATTTCAATCTGGCGATCCACTCAAAATCAAAGGCACCGTGAAGACATGCTGCGGGCGGTTGCCGAGGAGCGGGCGCGCGAGGCAGAGCAGCGCATGGCTGAATTGGTTGCTACACAAAATGAACTGTCGGGACATCTGGCGGCCATGCAGCAAAATGTTACTAACTCCCAATCTGCACTGACCAAACAACTGGATGAACGCCTTGCTGCAGTAACAGGCCGCGTTTCCCAATCTCTCACTGATACGACAAAAACCACTCAGGAAAGCCTGACCAAACTGCAAGAGCGGTTGGCGGTGATCGATAGCGCCCAGAGCAATATTCAAAATCTTGCACAGGATGTGGTCGGCCTGCAGAATATTTTGCAAAACAAACAAACTCGTGGAGCTTTTGGTCAGAGCCGCATGGAAACCATTGTGCAAGACGGTTTGCCCATGGGGAGTTTTGAGTTTCAAACCACGCTGTCCAACGGAACGCGGCCCGACTGCACGATCAAAATGCCCAACAAGGCCCCCGCTCTGGTTATTGACGCAAAATTTCCGCTGGAAGCCTGGAATTTAATGAAGGCCGCGGAAAACCCGGAGCAGATGAAGGTCGGAAGCACCCAGTTCCGCCGCGACATGGAAGTCCACATCAAAGATATTTCAGGCAAATATCTGATTGCGGGCGAAACTCAGGATACGGCCTTTCTCTTCGTGCCGTCGGAATCCATTTTTGCCGAGATTCATGAAAATTTTGAGGGCATTGTCCAAAAGGCCCATCACTCCCGGATTGTGATTGTTTCACCATCCCTATTATTGTTATCGATTCAGGTTATTCAGGCTATTCTAAAGGATGCCCGCATGCGTGAACAGGCACACTTGATTCAGGGCGAGGTGATCAAGTTCACGCAAGATCTGTCGCGGTTGGATGACCGGGTGCGCAAGCTACAATCGCATTTTGTCACCACCGGCAAGGATATCGATCAAATTTTGATCACAACCGACAAACTGACCAAAAGAGGGGCAAAGATAGAAGCGCTGGAGTTTGGTGAGAAACCGGTTGCCGATGACGCAAAAGACAAAGATGAACTTGGCAAACCTTTCTTGCGCGCAATTGAGGGTGGCGATTGATCCGTGAAAGGACAGCCCTCATTATGGTTATTGTATCACCCAACAAAAAGGCCGCCGGGTGCTATCACAACCAGCGGCCACTATGCTTTTCCAACAGTATGTTTTTAGCTTAGGAAGCCGGGCAGGCACTGTCGCTCATGTAGTCGTGCACCTTCACTTCACCCGATGTGATAGCTTTTTCAGCAGCTGAGACTGCGGCTTGCATATCGGCATCAACAAGGCTCTTGTTATTGTCGTCCATGGCGTAACCAACACCACCAGCTTTCAGATCCAGAACGCTGAAGCCGGTGCTCCAGTTGCCATTCTTCACATCCATGAAGGCGTTATATACCGCATTGTCGACCCGTTTCAGCATGGAGGTAAGAACCTTGCCAGGGTGCATGCCGTTTTGGTTGGAATCCACGCCGATACCCAGTTTTCCGGCATCTGCAGCAGCCTGCAAAACACCGATTCCGGTGCCGCCAGCCGCGTGATAAACAACATCAGCACCACGATCGAATTGTGACTTGGCAAGTTCTGCACCCTTGACCGGGTCATTCCATGCTGCACCGGTTGTGCCGGTCATGTTTTGGAAAACTTCTGCATCCGGATTGACCGACTTGACGCCCTGCACATAACCGCAGGCAAATTTGCGGATCAGCGGGATATCCATTCCCCCGACAAAACCGACCTTTCCGGTTTTGGACGCTTTCGCAGCCATCACACCAACAAGGTAGGAGCCTTCGTGCTCAGTAAACAGGATCGAGCGCACATTTGGCTTGTCCACCACCATGTCCACGATTCCGAATTGAGTGTCGGGAAATTCTGCCGCAACCTTTTCAAGCGCTGCAGCCCAGGAAAAGCCGATCACGACGATTGGATTGTGTCCATCACGCGCAAAACGGCGTGCAGACTGCTCGCGTTGTGCATCGTTTTGAATCTCAAAATCCTTGTAATCTATGCCGGTTTCCGCCTTGAAACGCTCAGCGCCTGTATAGGCAGATTCGTTAAACGACTTGTCATTCTTGCCACCCAGATCGTAAATCACTGCTGGTTTGACATCGGCTGCATAGGCCGCAACAGCGGAAAAAGCTGCCGCGGTTATGCCAAGAATTAGTTTTTTCATTCGCTAGATCCTTCCCAGGAATACCCTGATACAAATGTTGGTCTTGGGGCGCTTGAGGCCCGGCGTGGTTGGTCAAAACTCCGCGCCTTGTCCCACCACATCGCAATCTTCCGTCCGGGCCACATTGCGCATGGACCAAAGTGTTGCACGATTGGGAAGTATTTGCATACCTTTTGTGGGCATTTTCACAGGGTGAATGCAATTTCTTGCACGGGCACTGGAAGTCGCCCTGATTTGCATTTAGACCGACAGCATAAATTCACCCTCAATTCGATTCCGGGAAGTGCTTCAAATTCAATGACCGGCCACTCTGATCTCAATTTCCCGGTTCTTATTGGAGATATCGGTGGAACCAATGCCCGTTTCCAGATCATCAAGGAAAAGGGAAGCACTCCGATAAATTTCGACTCGGTGCGTACCAATGATTTCCACAATATCGACAAGGCATTGACTGATTTTGTTTTGAAGAAATCTGCGGTAACGCCGCGCTCTTCAATTCTGGCTGCTGCCGGGCCTATCACGGAGAACGGTCTAAACCTGACAAATTGCCATTGGGACCTTGTCCCTGACCAGATCCTGTCAATCGGCCCGATCGAACAGTTGATTCTGATGAACGATTTTGAAGCGCAGGCGCTCGCCCTGCCGTGCCTGACAAGCCAGGACGGTGTTTTATTGGGGGGCAATTCCAAAACCTCCAGCGATGAACACACCAAAGCCGTTTTGGGGCCGGGCACTGGCCTTGGAGTTGGAATTCTTGTCTGGGCAGGAGGCAAATGGATCCCGGTTCCGGGTGAAGGTGGGCATGTTGATCTGGGTCCACGGTCGGAACGGGAATCCGCGATCTGGAAAAACCTGGTTCCGCTGGACGGCCGCATATCAGCTGAACAGGCGGTTAGCGGTGCTGGCCTTGAAAACCTGTATCGAGCCTGTTGCCTGACCGATAGTGTGGTCCCGGCAGCCGACAATGCAGCCGCCATCTCAACCCGGGCCATGGCAACTGAGGATGATCAGGCCGTTGATGCCCTGTCCCTCTTCTGCACTACCCTTGGACGCATTGCCGGAGATCTAGCTCTCACCTCCATGTCAACCGGCGGGGTTTATATCGGAGGCGGTATCGCGCAGAAAATCCTGCCATTTCTGAAGGCCAGCCAATTTCGTGCAGCCTTTGAGGACAAGGCCCCTCATAGCGAGCTGATGCGGGAAATCGCCACAATAGTCGTCACCCATCCGGTGCCGGCACTGCTCGGCCTTGCCGCCTATGCCAACGCGCCCGACCGATACCTGTTGGACATCGCCCATCGCCATTGGCTGAAATAGTCAAATTTGCGCCGCGGTCATAGGAATCTTCTCCACCTTCGGCTATAAATACTCCAAAAGCCGGATCAGGCTGCTCAATCGTCTTTTCCAAGGCCTTGCAACATATGAAAAACCTCTTTGGCATCTTGCTGAAATCGCCTGAAGATATGGGCGTATTCCAGCGCATGGCCGTTGAGAATTTCAAGATTCACCGGCGCGAATATCTGGTCGCCTGCGCCTGCCTGTTGGTGATTGCGGGTACAACAGCCTACAGCGCCTGGCTGATGGGTCCGGTGGTGAAGGATGTTTTCTATGGCAATGATTTCAATCGGGCCATTATCCTGTCGGCAACCGTGGTTGTGATATTCCTCGTCAAGGGGGGAATGACGTACGCGCAAAATGTCATTCTGAACAAAATTGGCAACTCAATTGTCGCCCGATATCAACGCCGCATTTTTGACCATCTGCTTGACCTAGACGTGGGATTCTTCACCCGTCAGCACTCGGCAACCCTGGTCAGCAGGATAAATCAGAACATTATCGGTGTACGCGACATGCTCAATACCGTGGTTCTGGGCTACGTGCGCGATCTTGTTACGCTGATTGGCCTGATCGGCGTGATGATCTATCGCGACCCCTATATGTCAGCAGCCGTTTTTATCATTGGACCTATCACCCTTTATGTGCTGGCGCGCTATGCCAACCGCGTCAAAGTAATTGCCCGTCAGGAAGTCCAGATCAATGCGCAGGTCGCTACGGCAATGCAGGAAGCCTCTCATGGAATCGCCGTAATCAAGGCATTTACGATGGAAAGCCAGTTGCGTGAGAAATTGCACGCGCTTACGGTTCTGGCCCAGAATCGGTCAAATAAGATTGCCAGAATCACTGCACGGACCAGTCCCTTGATGGAAACCATTACCGGTTTGGCCATCGCGGCGGTTATTGCTTACGGCGGCTGGAGAGTGATCAATGACGGGTATGAACCCAGTGACCTGACTTCGTTCATGACAGCCTTGCTCCTGGCCTATGAACCAGCCAAGAAACTCGCCCGTTTGCGCCTCGTGCTGGAGCGCTCTTTGGTCAATGGCAGGATGATATACGAGATTCTTGATACGCCAGCACATCAAAAACAGGAGAACGTGTCCAGCGACAGCAAAATGCTGGAAACCGCCCGCATCGAATTTGATAATGTCACTTTCCGCTATTCTGAACCTGTCACCGGTTCATCAGATGACGATGAGGATAAAGCACCGCTGATATCTGTTCCACCGGTTATCCAAAATCTGTCTTTTGTTGCTGAATCCGGGCAAACAACAGCACTTGTTGGCCCATCCGGCGGAGGAAAATCAACCATCATTTCTCTGATTCAGCGGTTCTATGAGCCCGAAGCAGGTAAAATTCTGGTCGATGGCAATGATATCTCCAACATGGGCACCTATGATCTTCGATCAAATATTGCCTATGTCTCACAAAGCCCCGTTCTGTTTCAGGGCAGCGTTCGTGAGAATATCCGCTATGCCCGCCCGGACGCTACGGATGATGAGATCGTTTCTGCAGCCAAGAGTGCCCAGGCCCATGATTTTATCACCGCGTTGCCCGATGGCTATGACACTCCACTTGGTGAGAATGCCACGAATCTGTCAGGCGGTCAGCGTCAAAGACTTTCGATCGCCAGAGCAATTGTACGCAATGCCCCCATCTTGCTGCTCGATGAAGCCACATCAGCCCTGGACAACCAGTCCGAGGCCCTCGTTCAGGCAGCTCTGGATGAATTGATGAAGGGGCGCACCACCATCGTCATCGCCCACCGTCTGTCCACGATCTCCAATGCCGATTCCATTCTGGTTATTGACAACGGAGAAGTGGTTGACCAAGGCAGGCACGAGGAACTCGTGGCCAAGAAGCGCGGCGTCTATGCGGCGCTGCATCAAGGCACTGCGCCAAAGGCAGAAGCCTGATGGAGTTGACATCTAAATGCAGGAACAGAACACAATGAAGCTGGTTGTTGTAGGAGCTGCGGGGCGCATGGGTCAAACTCTGATCCGTGCCATTCATGCAACTGATGGGGTTAGTCTGTCAGACGCTATAGAAACGCCCGGCTCGCCAGCTCTTGGACAGGATGCCGGAGAACTCGCTGGCGTTGGTGCAAATGGTGTTTTGATTTCTGATGACCCCTTACCGGCATTTGCTGCTGCCGAAGGGGTTATCGATTTCACAATTCCGCAGGCATCGGTAGAGTTTGCAAGTCTGGCGGCACAAGCACGCATTGTTCATGTGATCGGAACCACGGGTTGCAGCCCGGATGATGAAGAAAAATTTAATGCAGCTGCCCGTCATGCACGCATAGTGAAATCCGGCAATATGAGCCTGGGTGTCAATCTGCTGGCAGTTCTGGTGCGTCAGGCGGCCCAAGCCCTTGCAGCATCGGATTTCGACATCGAAGTTCTTGAAATGCACCACAAACACAAGATCGATGCCCCGTCAGGCACGGCCTTGTTGCTCGGAGAAGCAGCCGCAAAGGGGCGCAATGTCAATCTGGCCGAAAAAGAGGTCAAGATTCGCGACGGCATTACCGGTGCACGGGACGAAGGCTCTATCGGCTTTGCCACATTGCGGGGCGGTTCGGTGATTGGTGAACATTCGGTGATGTTTGCAGGTGAAGGGGAGACGATAGAGATTTCCCATAAGGCAACCGACCGCCTGCTGTTTGCACGCGGCGCTGTGAAAGCTGCCCTTTGGGCAAGGGACAAAAAAGCCGGACGTTATGACATGCTTGACGTCCTCGGGCTGGAAAGGGATTAAGATGAGCGGAACTCTCGTTCTCGTACGCCATGGTCAAAGCGAGTGGAATAAGCTCAACCTGTTCACGGGTTGGAAGGACCCCGATCTCACTGAACAAGGTACCACTGAGGCAATTGAAGCTGGACGCATTCTGGCCGACAGGAAAATGCAATTCGACATTGCCTTCACCTCCGTTTTGCAGCGCGCAGAAAAAACCTGTCAGCACATTCTCGACGGGGTAGGCCAGAGCGACCTTGAGACCATCCATGATGAGGCCCTCAACGAAAGAAATTATGGTGATCTCGCCGGCCTCAACAAGGATGATGCCCGCAAGAAATGGGGTGAAGATCAGGTTCATGTCTGGCGTCGTTCCTACGACACGCCCCCCCCCGGGCAGGAAGGTGAAAGCCTCAAGGATACAGGTGCGCGGGTCTGGCCCTATTACATGCAGGACATCCTGCCCCGGGTGTTGCGCGGTGAAACCGTTCTGGTCGCAGCCCACGGCAACTCGCTGCGTTCACTAGTCATGATTCTGGACCGCATGGATGTGGATGAAATTACCCAACTCAATCTTGGTACCGGCATTCCGATGATCTACAAATTGAATGCCGATTCCACAGTTGCCGGCAAAGAAATTCTTGGAGACATGAGCAACGCGCACTAACCTGGGAGAGCGATGCCATGACATGGATCGACACAATTTCATATGACGCAGCCAGGGGGCGGCTGCGCAAGTTGTATGACCGGGTCAAGGGCCCCGACAACAATGTCGATAATATCATGATGGCGCACTCTCTTCGGCCGCACACGATGGAAGGGCATATGGCCCTCTACAAATATGTCCTGCATCATTCCGGCAATGAACAACCCAAATGGTTTCTGGAAACATTGGGGGTATGGGTCAGTCATTTGAACAATTGCGCCTATTGCGTGGAACACCATTTTCAGGGGTTGCGAAGACTGCTCAATGACGACGCCAGAGCTGATGCGATCCTAAGTGCGGTTGAGCAGGACACAACTAACACGGCGCCTCTAAACGAAGCCCAAAAATGCGCTATGGACTACGCAAAAATTCTAACCCGCGATCCTGCCGCGCTGTGCAAGTCCAATATAGATTCCCTGCGAAGGGTTGGATTCAGCGATGGTGAAATTCTCGAAATCAACCAGGTCGCCGCCTATTTCAGCTATGCCAACCGCACTGTACTTGGGCTCGGGTGTTCCACCGAGGGGGATTTACTGGGGCTATCGCCAGGCAATAGCAATGATCCCGACGACTGGAAGCACAGCTGAACCAAACTACACGTCCAACGTGGTAAATCTGTCAACAACCTGTTCAATCAAACGCTGAGCCACATCCTGTTTGGTTGATTTGGGCCAGGCTTGCTCCCCAATGGCACTGATCAGCACCACAGAGTTCTGATCGCCACCGAACACGTCATTTTCGGAAGACACATCATTGGCAACAATCCAGTCTGCTCCTTTTTTCTTTAATTTGACACGGGCATTGGCAACCAAATTTTCTGTTTCCGCAGCAAAACCGATCACCAGATCGGGGCGATCTATCTTACGCGTTCCCACAGTTTTGAGAATGTCGGGATTTTCCTCAAAATTCAGGCTCGGCAATTCACCATTTTCAGTCTTCTTGATCTTCTCTTCTGCCTGATTATCGATTCGCCAATCGGCAACGGCGGCTGCAAAAACGGCTATGTCCACCGGCAGTGCCCGGTCCACGGCTTCTTTCATGTCACGCGCAGAAACTACATCTACAACGGATACATTGTCGGGGGCATCCAGTTGCACGGGCCCGGAAATCAAGATGACATCCGCTCCTGCCCGAGCCAGTTCTACGGCAATTGCATGACCCTGTTTGCCGGATGAGTGATTTGATATGTAACGAACGGGATCAATGTCTTCACGGGTGGGGCCGGACGTCACCAGAGCGCGCTTGCCTGCCAGTGGCTTGGGACCGTCATCAAGCAAGCATTCAACAGTCGCTGCTATTTCCAGAGGTTCAGCCATACGCCCCGGACCTGCTTCACCGCTTTCAGCCATTTCCCCCTCATTTGGGCCGATAACGGAAATACCGTCAGACATCAGCAGGTCAAGATTGCGCTGATTAGCCGGGTTATCCCACATATGCGGATTCATCGCGGGTGCGATCAGGACGGGTGATGATGCAGCAAGCAGGACAGTGGAAGCTAGATCATTGGCCAGTCCGTTGGCCATCTTGCCCATGAGGTCGGCCGTCGCCGGTGCCACGACGATCAAATCCGCTTCTCGCGCCAGTCGTATATGACCAATATCCTGTTCAGCATCGCGGTCCCAGATATTGGTGAATACCGGTTCGCCTGTTAGCGCCCCAACCGCCATGGGAGTTACAAATTGCTGGGCTGCATCGCTCATCACACAGCGCACGCGAGCACCCCGCTCGCGCAGACGACGGATCAAGTCCAGACATTTGTAAGCGGCGATGCCGCCCCCGATTACCAGCAATACAGATTTGTTCTGGAGGGATTGATCAATCATGATTTCATCATTCAACTACAGAACCTGTTTCCATACCAGCGCAATTACACCGGCAGCAATGACCCAAAGAGCGACCCGGCCTGATCGAGAGTGCCGGGCTTCCGCCTGGCCGATAGCTTCAATCGTGGGTTTGTCAAGCCGCATTCCATCGCGGGCCATGAGATCGACTTCATGACTGAGTTTCTCAGCCCGCGTTGCCATATCCGGTGCCAGTTGCATCAAGCGGCCAACAGCCTTTAGGCCGTCTTTGGCTTCGTCCAGCTTGCCAAGTGGGCCGATCAGGCGTTGAACATAAAGGGACACAACAGGTTCAGCTGATTTCCACATGTTGAATTTCGGGTCGAGTTTGCGGGCAACCCCTTCAACAACAACCATGGTTTTCTGCAACAACAACAATTGTGGCTGGGTTTTCATATCAAAAAGCTCAGTGACTTCGAACAGTAGAGTCAGCAAACGCGCCATCGACACTTTGTCAGCATCCTGCCCATGAATCGGTTCACCAATGGCCCGGATGGCTTGGGCAAAACTTGCGACATCATGGTGATCCGGCACGTAACCTGCCTCGAAATGCACTTCGGCAACGCGCAGATAATCTCGTTTAATGAACCCATAAAGAATTTCAGCAAGATAGCGCCGCTCTGCCTTGCCTAAACGTCCCGCAATGCCAAGATCAACGGCAACAATAGTAGAATTCGCATCGACAAACAGGTTGCCGGGGTGCATGTCCGCATGAAAAAACCCGTCTCGCAATACATGCAACAGAAAGCTCTGATTGAGTGTATTGGCAATGGCAGGCAGGTCATGGTCGGCTTTGGAGAGTTCTTTAACTTTTGTCAGCTTGGTTCCATCCACCCAATCCATAGTCACACAATCGCGCCCGGTGCGCTCCCAGTCCACGCCTGGCACACGAAAGCCCGGATCGGATGCGGTGTTTTCCCCCATTTCAGAAAAGCCTGCCGCTTCAATGCGCAGGTCCATTTCGAGCTTTGCCGATGTCGCCAGCATATCGACAACCAATACCGGCTGCAGGCGCTCGGCTGCCGGAACAAGACGCTGCATGGCCCGCGCGGCGCAATAAAATGTATTCAGGTCGCGATTGAAATCTGCACGTACACCGGGTCTGATGACTTTGACAGCCACCTCCCGCTCACCGTGAATGTCCCGCATGGTCGCCCGGTGAACCTGTGCTATAGAGGCTGCGGCAATGGCCGGGCCAAAGGACACAAACAATTCGTCAACTGCCTGCCCCAGAGTCGCTTCAACCATTGACTTTGCCTGTTCTGTTGGGAACGGGTCCATACGGTCTTGCAGCAGTTCCAGATCAAGCGCTATGGATGCGCCAACAATATCCGGTCGTGTGGCCAGAAACTGGCCCAGTTTCACCCAACTTGGGCCCAAACGGTTGAGCGCTCGCGACAGATTTTCAGATTGCATCTGATCCTTTGTTCGGCGGCGCTCGATAACTTTGGCTATCGATTTCGCCATCCTCACAGGTGGCGGGGCTCCCTCTTCCGGAAGAGCTGTAACGACACCTTCACGCATGAGCACATAAAGGGCTCGCAGAAGAGAAAAATAAGCGCGGATGTTTAGCATTTGGGGCTTACATTTTCCAACCAGAGTGGAGCGCGGCGATACCACCGGAGAAGTTGCGATAGCTCACCCGGCCAAAGCCTGCCTCGCGAATATATTCTGCAAAACGCTCCTGATTTGGAAATTTTCGGATGCTCTCAACGAGATATTGATAGCTTTCCGCGTCCCCTGTTACCGCGCGCCCAATTGGCGGGATTCCGTTAAACGACCAAAGGTCATAGAATTTGTCCAGCATGGGCACATCGACATCGGAAAACTCCAGACATAGAAACTGCCCTCCCGGTTTGACCACCCGAAAGGCCTCCTTCAATGCGTGGTCCATGCGCGGCACATTGCGAATGCCAAAGGCAACCGTATAAGCGTCAAACACGTTGTCCTCAAAGGGCAGTTCTTCAGCATTGGCTTCGACAAAGGTGACATTTTCGCTCAATCGAAGCTTTTCCGCCCGTTGTCTTCCCACATCCAGCATAGAGCCGTTGATATCGAGCACCGTCACATGAGCGGCGCGTTTTGAGGCCTCGACCAACCTGAAAGCAATGTCGCCCGTACCACCAGCAACATCAAGCGAGGTCCAGCCGGGCTGTTTGGACGGCGCTGCTTTTGTCACCATCGCTTCCTTCCACAGACGGTGAACCCCCAATGACATGATGTCGTTCATCAGATCATAGCGGTTGGCAACCGAGTGGAAAACATCGTTAACGCGCGTTTGCTTTTTACCCTCTTCAATCTGACGGAATCCATAGGCCGTACTCATCTGTTTTGGCGTATTTGTGCGCGATTTGTCAGATGGTGTTGTCATGGTTGAATCCCGAAAAACCAGTGTTGCCGGTGATATAGGCAATGTCGCTTCAATATTCCATGTCGCGGTGCAACAGTCACGAGCAAAGCCAGTACAAGGACTCGACAAAGGCACAATTATTGCTGCACGGTTAATAATTGTACGTTTTGCGGCGAGAAAGATCGAATTATGTTTCATTTTGGTACAAAACTGAATGATTCCTGGACAATTGACGGTTTGGCACTGTTTGATGACTTCTTCTGGGGCGGTTCTGGTTACGATAAAATATCCATTTCTTCACTCGGCAATTACACCTTCAACCAAAACAGTTATTGGGCAATTCATCGTGTCGAAGAACTGGATTTTTCATTTATTGGAGGTTCGCTATCAGTCCAGATATCAGACTCGCTTCTGCGGCAGGCACAGGACGATACTCTGACGCTCACATTTGGTAACACCGGCGCGATAAACCTGCATGCGCCGGTCACCAGCAGCGGGACGCTGTTCCTGGACGGCTCCGGCACGGTTGCACTCTCTGACGCAAGCCCAAATCAAGTCAATCTGAAGGACGATATTGATCTGGTCGTCCACGGTGGCAGCCAATCCGATACCATCGTGGCTGGTGACGGAGGTACCCTTCTCGACGGCGGCGAAGGTGATGATCAGCTCCATGCCGGCACTGGTGAGGGCGCAGACATCATCAGTTTTAAAGCAGGATATGGACGCGACACGGTCCACAATTTCAATACCGCTGAAGACGCAATTGCATTGCAGGGTTTCGATCTGCCCGATCTGGAAACTCTGGTTTCACACGCCAGCCAGCAAGGTGAAGATACGGTAATTGATTTCGGTAGTGGGGATGCGCTTGTACTGACAAACGTTTCAATCGACCAACTCGCGCAAACAACCATTACCCATGATAGCGAACCGGTATTGCCTGCACCGATTGTAGACGATGGAATTACCACTATTGAGCTAGGAACAAGTGCGCAGCAGCTCAATCAGTTGATAGCTGATGCAGAGGCAGGAGACGTACTTGTTCTGGCTGATGGCAATCACGTATTTGATGCCAGCATTATCATCAACCGCGACGATATCGCTCTGCGTGGCAGTTCATCAGACGCGGTGACTGTCACCTTTGCATTCGCTCCGGGTTCAGGTGGCAACGGAATCGTGCTTGAAGGCGAAGGCGATACTTACGCAAGCACGTTGCCTGAAGGTGTGGACGCAGGATCAAATCTATTGACGCTGCGCGATGGTCACGGCTTTCAGGTCGGCGATGCTATCTATATCCAGCAGCCCAACACCCAAGACTATCTCGACGCCAATGGCTGGTCGAACGTTTCCATCAATGAGGCCCAGTACCGCCCGTTTCGTGAGAGCATTCACACTATTGAGAGTGTTGAGGGAAATGCGGTAACGCTCGGCACGGATGTCCCCTACGCATTGGCAGCTGGACAAGGGCGATATTATACCATGGACGTGGTGTCTGACGTCTCTTTGTCCGGATTCACTGTTACTTATGATCTGGGACAACCGGATTCATACAATTTCGCCAACACGCATCCAGAATTTGAAGGCACTAGCGCACTCCTGCTGAACAACACTTCCAATGTTCATGTG
This sequence comes from Rhizobiaceae bacterium, assembly GCA_051009515.1. Taxonomy (GTDB): domain Bacteria; phylum Pseudomonadota; class Alphaproteobacteria; order Rhizobiales; family Rhizobiaceae; genus Pseudahrensia. Next base: position 16,795 of record JBPCWM010000190.1, read on the forward strand.
CACGACGTTAATTTCACAGATGTAGCCAGTACAGCACTCAACCTTTCCAGCACGATTGGTGCGGAAATCGACTCTGTTTCGATCCAGGGAGCCCACAACAAAGGCGGTGGCGGCAATGGCTATGGCATCGAACTGCATGAAGCTTTCGACAACAGTCTGACCGGTCTCGACATTCACGACATGCGCCACAGCGTGGTTTTGTCTGCATGGCATGCCGAGGTTAACAATACCGTCGAGATCAACTCGACCAATCGGGATATCAACCTGCATGGTAGTCCTGACCAGGGCAACGTAATACATGTCAAAAATGCCGTACTCGACTACGATTTTGAGAATAGTGGTGACAACTGGATGCTGGTTTCCGCAGGTGGCACAAATCACGCCCTAACTGATATGTCTTCCAATACAATCACGTTTGATGTGGCAGTTGCTGCTAACCGAAACGATATAATCAAAGGCAGCGATGCTGGGAGTATTCTCGACGGCGGTTTTGGCTATGACACGTTGATCGGTGGCTCAGGTGACGATGTGTTGATCGGCGGCACCCGGCGCGATGTCATGACCGGCGGAGAAGGCTCCGATACTTTCCTTTTGAAACATGGTGATGATCTGGACACTATTACAGATTTCGAATTTGGAGTTAGTGGCGATGCAATCATCTTTTCCAACAACCCGGCAGTCGAGGATTTCAGTGACTTGAGCATTACCGAAAGTGGAGAGGATATTCGCGTTCGTTATGGCAGCAACTCCACGGTTATCCTGAAGGACACCGAACTTGCCGACGTGAATGCCGCCAATTTCGAGTTTGATCCGCTTGGACTGATTTCCAGCGAAGATTACGTTACCGGGCTATAAGGTCGGTGCAAAACCAAAAAAAGCCCGCTCATTGGCGGGCTTTCCTGTTGGCCTGAACCGATGGCCGCTTATCCTATCTTGGCACCGTCATCGCGACGCACGGCCACAACTCCCGACCGGGGAACAGACTTCCCTCCGTCAGGAAAACTGCTGTTTCCTTTCTCACCCGGATGTTGCACGCCGACAAAAATGGTCTTGCGATCAGCAGACCAACACATGCCCGTTATTTCGCATTCCTTTGGTCCCACCAGGAAGCGACGGATTTCGCCGGTCGACGGGTCACCCACCAGCATTTGGTTATTGCCCTGCCCGGCAAAGTCCTTTTCGTCGGTGTAGTTGCCATCGGTCTGAATCCACAAAAGTCCCTTACTGTCGAAAATTATGCCATCGGGCGAATTGAACATGTTGCCTTCGTTCACATTTGCCGATCCACCCTTGGCTCCGGAATGGACGACTGGATTACCTGCCATGACGAACAGATCCCACTCAAACTCGGTTGAAGCGTGATTGCCACTGGATGGCCGCCAGCGGACGATCTGCCCGTACTTGTTGGCTTCACGGGGATTTGGACCACCCACAGGGGTCGCATCACCCCCGGCATTGGGTTTCAAACCACGGTTCTTGTTGTTGGTCAGCGCACAATAGACTTCGGCCTGAACCGGGTTGGAAGCAACCCATTCGGGCCGATCCATCGTAGTCGCACCAACTGCCGAGGCAGCCTGACGTGTAAAGATGGATATTTCTGCCATGCTGGCCATGCCGGTGGTCTGCGGAGTAAGAGCCAGCCATTCACCACGCCCATCGTCGTGGAATTTTGCCACATACAGTGTTCCCGTATTCAGAAGGTCCTCGGTGTCGCCACCTTCAGCATAAAAACCACGAGAGACGAACTTGCAGAGAAACTCTCCGCGCTCATCATCTCCCATATAGACAACGATCCTGCCATCCTGATTGACCACTACTTCAGCGTTTTCATGTTTGAAACGGCCCAATGCAGTGCGTTTCTTTGGCGTGGACTCAGGGTCTCGTGGATCAATTTCCACAACATAGCCAGCGCGGTTTGGTTCATTCGGGTGTTTGGAAACGTCAAATCGCTCGTCGACTTTGGCCCAGCCGTAGCCCCAGTCCTTGGCAGATATCCCGTAGCGCTTCTGTTCAGCAGATGGCTCAAAGCCCTCTGCTGCTGCAGAAAAGTAACCATTGAAGTTTTCCTCACACGCCAGATAGGTGCCCCATGGAGTGCGACCATTGCCACAATTGTTCCAGGTTCCCAGTGATTTTGTGCCGGTCGGATCAGCTGCCGTCTTGAGCAGATCGTGACCAGCGGCAGGACCTGTCAGTTCCATCTCGGTGTCAGCCGTGATGCGGCGATTGTAAGGGGAATCCTTGACAATGGACCATTTGCCATCCGATTCACCGACCTCCACTACACTGACGCCATGAGCAGCTTTGCCCTTCATGGCATCGTCATCGGTTTCCGGAAGGCCGCTCTCACGATTACCATACATCAGATTGCGGTTGGTATATTCGTTGTTGACAACGATCAGTTGCTTATCGCCTTCAACGAAAATGTCCATTCCATCATTATTGTCGCCAAATGCACGTGCTTGCGTTGCTGCATCCATTGTATCGCGGTCAAATTCCGGCACACCCGACCAAAGCGGATCACCCCATCGAATTGGCATGTGCCAGTTATACCCAGGTGGCACTGTAATCGTGTCATCGCTATTGGCAGCGACTGCGGCAAAACCGAAGCGGCTGTCAGCCGCCGCGGCCTTTGTCGCTGGAACGAGAACAGATGTACCAGCCAGCATGGCCACACCACCAAATGCAATCGTGCCGGACAGGAAACCCCGCCGCGAGAGGGCTTTTTCCACTACGGTATCAAAATCGTTTTCGTCGGACTTGGGATTGATGGTTTCGTCAAATTCGTCAAATGACAGGTCATCTGCATTTGCGTCGCTCAAGTAGTCATTCTTCATGGTAATTGCTTCCCTTTGGAATTATTAAAATTTCTTGGGGCGACTCACGGCGCTCAGTCTCCCAGTTGCTGAACAGAATATCCAATCGCAACATGGTCCATCTACAACGTGGTCCATCTACAACATGGACCATCCAATTGACAGTTTGGTGACCATAGGCCAGATCAAACCAAGCCAATTCACTCGCCGGTCACAAAATGCCGCAGATACTTATCATTGCAATTGATGGCCCCGCCGCTTCCGGCAAGGGCACGCTGGGCAGACGATTGGCAATGGAACTGAAGCTGCCCCATCTTGACACCGGCCTGACCTATCGTGCCGTGGCCGATGCCATGATACAATCCGGGGACTCACTGGATGATGAAAATGCTGCCGTCCAAGCTGCAAAACGCGTCGAACTCGGAGGTCTGGACCGTTCCAGACTCTCCGACCACGCGATAGGGAATGCCGCCTCAAGAGTTGCCGCAATGCCCGGTGTAAGGCGCACCCTTGTGGAATTGCAGCGGGCATTCGCAAACACGCCACCCGGCGCCGTGCTGGACGGCCGCGACATAGGAACGGTGGTTTGTCCAAACGCCGATGTGAAACTCTATGTAACAGCATCCCCGGAAGAACGCGCGCGCAGGCGGTTTGAGGAAATGCGCAGCAAAGGACAGCAAGTCGAGTTGCCCGATATTCTGACCGATATCAAAGCTCGTGACGCCCGCGATACGGGACGCACCGATAGCCCATTAAAACCGGCACAAGATGCCCACTTGCTAGATACGTCACAAATGGATATAGAAGCCGCGTTCCAACGTGCACTTGGCATTGTCAAACAGGTCAAAAACCGTTGAACAGTTTTGAGTTTTTACACTGGATCCAACTGGAACCATATGAATAATAACAATTATTCGTGAAATCTCGGAAACCAGCAAACCGGCCTTTCGCTCTTTTGCACCCAATTCAGGGACCATATTCCGGTCGCTGAAATGCTTTCACCAATCGAAAGCGGGGCGAAATAAGCCGATAAATTGAAACACTAACCCCGGTGCACATTCGCGCATCAAATAAAACTGGCGCGAATTTTGGAGCATAAATTGTCAGATATGAACCCCTCAATGGAGGACTTTGCAGCCCTCCTCGACGAATCCCTCGCCGCCCATTCCATTCAGGAAGGTACCGTTGTCGAAGGAACCGTGACTGCCATCGAAAAAGACATGGCAATCATTGACGCAGGCCTGAAAGTTGAAGGCCGCGTAGCACTCAAGGAATTTGGCTTTGGAGCCAAGGACGGTGGCCTGAAAGTGGGCGACACTGTTGAAGTTTATCTCGAGCGCGTTGAAAACGCGATGGGTGAAGCCGTGTTGTCGCGCGACAAGGCCCGCCGCGAAGAAAGCTGGGTCAAGCTTGAGAAGAAGTTTGAAGCTGAAGAAAAGGTCGAAGGCCAGATATTTAACCAGGTCAAGGGCGGCTTTACCGTCGATCTGGATGGCGCAACTGCCTTCCTGCCCCGCTCACAGGTTGACATCCGTCCAATCCGCGATGTCACACCATTGATGAACACACCTCAGCCCTTCCAGATCCTGAAAATGGATCGCCGTCGTGGCAACATCGTTGTGTCGCGCCGTACCGTTCTGGAAGAGAGCCGCGCGGAACAGCGTTCGGAAATCGTACAGAATCTCGAAGAAGGCCAGACAGTCGAAGGCGTCGTCAAGAATATCACCGATTATGGTGCTTTTGTTGACCTCGGCGGAATTGACGGTCTGTTGCACGTCACTGATATGGCCTGGCGTCGCGTCAATCACCCAACCGAAATTCTGACCATTGGCCAAACGGTCAAAGTGCAGATCATCCGCGTCAATCAGGACACACATCGTATCTCACTTGGCATGAAGCAGTTGGAAAGCGATCCTTGGGATGCAATTGGTGCAAAATACCCAATCGGCACCAAAGTCACTGGCCGCATCACCAATATTACCGATTATGGTGCTTTTGTTGAGCTGGAGCCCGGCATTGAAGGCCTGATTCACGTTTCTGAAATGTCCTGGACAAAGAAGAATGTGCATCCTGGTAAAATCGTTGCCACTTCTCAGGAAGTGGAAGTTGTCGTGCTCGAAGTTGATCCCGCCAAACGCCGTATATCGCTTGGCCTGAAACAGAACCTGTCCAACCCATGGGATACATTCGCTGAACAGTTCCCGCAGGGAACGGTTGTTGAAGGTGAAGTCAAGAACAAGACTGAATTTGGTCTGTTCATCGGACTTGATGGAGACGTTGATGGCATGGTTCACCTGTCTGATCTCGACTGGAACTTGTCTGGTGAGGAAGCGATTGAAAACTTCAATAAGGGCGACATGGTAAAAGCTGTTGTTCTTGACGTTGACGTGGACAAAGAGCGCATTTCCCTTGGCATCAAGCAACTTGATGGTGCTGATCCAATGGATGGTGGAGATGCCGGTGAAATTCGCAAGAATTCCATTGTTACCGCTGAAGTACTCAAGGTCACCGACGGTGGTCTGGAAGTGAAGATCGCCGACACGGACATCGAAGCTTTCATCAAGCGTTTCGACCTTTCTCGCGACCGCGACGAGCAGCGCCCGGAGCGTTTCTCGGTTGGTCAGAAGATCGATGCCCGTGTTACCCTGTTCGACAAGAAGAACCGCAAGGTCAACCTGTCGATCAAGGCTCTGGAGATCGCTGAAGAGAAGGAAGCCGTTAAGCAATACGGTTCATCTGATTCAGGCGCGTCACTCGGCGACATTCTCGGTGCAGCTCTGAAGGATCGCGAAGGCGATTCCGAATAAGCGCTGAAAAAACAATACTTGCAATGGGCCCGTGCCACGGTACGGGCCCATTTTTTTGTCAAACTTCCTATCCCTAACGAATATTCAGCACGTGGAGATTACAATGCTGAAACTGTTAATTGCCGTTACCATGGCCATGACTGTCTCTGCTCAAGCCTCTGTCATGCAATGCGGAAAGGCATCCTGGTATGCCATGACGTCGAAGACGGCGAGTGGGGAAAGGGCCAGCCCCAACACCATGACCGCTGCCCACAAGACATTGCCATTCGGCACCAAGGTAAGAGTAACGAATTTGCGCAACGGTCGTTCCGCCATTGTGCGGATCAATGACCGTGGACCATTTACAAGGGGGCGGATCATCGATGTTACCAAAAAGGTCGCCGGCCAGTTGGGCTTTGTAAATTCCGGATGGACAAAGGTTGCGCTGTCGACCCCTGGCTCACGACCCTCACGGCGATCTTGCAAATAGGTACACACAAAGATTGTCCGATAACGCTTTCATCGATGATGACGGGCTGTTGTACTCCAACCGGTTCCAGGATCACTATTTTTCACGCCACGATGGGCGTGCCGAAAGTGTGCATGTTTTCCTAAATGGCAATGGTCTGCCAGGGCGTTGGAGCGAGAAGCCACATTTCACAATTGGTGAACTCGGCTTTGGTAGCGGTCTGAATTTCCTTCAAACCTGGGCCACTTGGATTGAAACCCGAAAGCCTGGCCAAAGTCTGCAATTCGTATCCGTGGAGGGCTATCCCCTTACCGCATCAAAGGCAAACATCGCACTGGAAAAGTGGCCGCAACTGCAGCCGCTGGTTTTCACTTTGCTCCGTAACTGGAACCGACTTGAAATCCCCTGCCCGATTGATGACCAGACCACATTACAGGTACTTCAAGGTCCGGTAGAGATCATGTTGCATGATTTTCCTCTGGTTGATGCTTGGTATCTGGATGGATTTGCACCGTCGAAAAATCCCGATATGTGGTCTGAGAATGTCATGCAAATGATAGCCGACCACTCGGCAAAAGGTGGAACCTGTGCAAGCTACACCGCTGCAGGTTGGGTGCGCCGCAATCTCGAAGCCGCCGGGTTTGAGATTGAAAAACGCGCGGGATTTGGCTCCAAGCGCCACATGATTGCCGGGGTCCTGGCATGATCGTCATTATTGGAGCAGGAATTGCAGGACTTTCACTTGGATATGAGCTGATCAAGCTTGGAATAAAGGTGACGATCCTTGAAAAGGCAAAAATCGCCAGCGGGGCGAGTGGTGTGGCAACATCGTATTTGGAGCCACGTTTGGGCAATACGGCTATGCGGGCAATTGAAAGCGAATCCATGCGTCGCTGGGAAGACTATGCAAATGAACTGGAAAGCCGGTCCGGCCTGAAGATCGGGTTCAATCGGGACGGCCAGATCAAGGTCACTTTGCGCGAGAACATCCGTCATTTCAAAAAGGATCTGGCCGCAAGGGTTCGTCAGGAGGCACTCTTTGAGCAATTGTCGTCGAAATCACTTCAGGCCCTGGAGCCCAGTCTTTCCGGGGACATTATCGATGCGATTTACCTGCCTGAAGTGCGCTGGGTGACAGGGCATATGGTCTGCAAGGCGCTGGCAGAGATCATTGAAAACTCCTACGGTCAGATAATTGAAGGGTGCGAAGTGACCGGGATCGAGTCGTCACCATCAGGTCTTGGAATAAAAACAAGCAGAGATGAGACTTTTAATGCAGAAAAGCTCATTCTTTGCACCGGGTTCGGTGCATCCTTGATAAAAGACCTACCCGATGATGTGCCGCAAAGCCGTGCAGTACGCGGTGTGAATCTTGTGCTTGACCAGTCTGGCCTCACCCACCCGCTGACCCATCTGATCAAGCATCACCGTGGTAATATGTGCCCTCGGGAAAACAGCCAGCTCATTGTTGGCACGACCTACGAATCTGATCAGACATCCCTGCAGGTGGACGAGGACGTAGTCGAATTTTTGTACAGCAATGCAGAACCAATCCTGCCTTCAGTCCGGCAAATGCCGTTGCTGAAAGTCACGGCTGGCCTCAGGTCCAAAGTGGGAGACGGTAACCTGCGTCTGGGTCAATCCAAGGCACAGCCCGGCCTCTATTACAGCCTGAGCCACGGTGGTGCCGGTTATCTGCGCGCCCCGGTCATTGCCAGTGAATTGGCCAGGTTCGTCCTCGACAATGAACCTGGTGAACTGACAAAGCATCACACGAGCCAATAACGCTCTGCCTATGACTAACTTTCCTTTGCCCAGTCGCTGATCAAGCGATTGGCAATGGCCATGGACGGGGGCATGGTGAATAGCGGATTTCCCTCATCATCCTTATCCACGTCACCAGCCAGAATAGCCAGCACCTCGGCTCTTGAAAACCAGCGGCAATCATCCAATTCCAACTCGTCCTTGACAATCTCCGAATCCAGCGCCTCGCCATAGCAGCCGATCATCAATGTATGTGGAAAGGGCCAGGGCTGGGTCGCGTGGTAGGTCACGTTTCCAACCCGAATGCCGCTTTCTTCGAAGGTCTCCCTGCGAACGGCAGATTCAATCGTTTCCCCCGGCTCCACAAATCCGGCAAGGGCGGAATACATGCCGGCAACGAAATGGTGTGACCGGCCGAGCAGGCACTTGTCGGCATTTATTGTCAACATGATGACAACCGGATCGGTACGGGGAAAATGTTCTTTTTTGCAGCCGGTGCAGATCCGCTTGGCACCGCCCGCACCCAAGCGCGTTTCCTGACCACATTGGGCGCAATATCCATTTGTCGCGTGCCAGGCCAGCATGCCCGCCCCATAGGCCGCATTGCCCAATTCGTCATGTGGCAACAGCAATTGACGGCCAAGCGAACGGTAGTCGATCATTTTGAAGGGTTCGGGCAAAGAGAAGCCGTCGGCATCCGGATCAATTGCCAATGGTACGGCCAGATGATCAGCACCATCCTTGTGGCCCAGCATCACAGCGTTACCAAGTTCGGGCTTGAAGGGCTCCAGTTCCAGAGCCGTGAATTTGCCGCGTGTTTGATCTGCCCCGAATTCCAACAGTAATCGCCCTTTGGCAAATCCCAACAATCGGGTTGCCGGCTTCTCCAAAGCCTCTTCAACACATCTTTCGCTACGTATTTCAGACTCCCTGTCCAACCGCCCACCTGAAAAGACCAATCGGGCACTTGTCTCATCAGGAGTATAATTTGGGTCAAGAAATGGCTTGGGCAAGATTTTGATCTTTCAATTTTTGCAATAGAGCTTCGCACTCAATGGTCGAATAGGGTTCGCCAGTTCCATATCCCCAGACCGGAGCCGGCCAGTTGGCGTCCCCGGTTTGTCGGGCAACAATATGAATATGGAGCTGACGCACACTATTGCCGATTGCAGCGATATTGATTTTTTCACAATGGGTAAAGGATTTCAGGGTCTCACCCAGAAGAGTCGCGATCAAAAGCTCATTTTGCACCTGCTCCACAGGCAAATCATGCAGTTCTTCTGCTCCAGCCACTTTTGGCACCAGAATCATCCATGGCCAACGCTTGTCATTCATCAGCAGCAAGATTCGATCATTGGTCTCGGAGATCACGAACGTGTCGCTGCGAAGACGCGAATCAAGCTGCCAGTCAGGATTGATTTCATTCATTCTCCCACTCTATCAGCACATGTTACGATTCCCACTTGCAATTGGGGGGCACACACATGATATGTTGTTGCCGGAAGGCTGGTTTGTGGACGGGCCACTCGCCAATCGGGTCAGGTCGGGAACGAAGCAGCCCCAACGAGATTCCGGTCCGGGTCACGTTAAGCCAGTCTTCCACCCTAATTCAGGTTATGGGGAGCTGAAATCCACGTCTGAGCGCACGGCGTGATTGTCCAAGCTGTTCAATGCCAAATGCATGCAGGAGTTCCAGGACGGCGTCATGACTGACACACAGCCAGACACTGAATACCGCGTCCTCGCCCGCAAGTACCGACCATCCACTTTTGAAGATCTGATCGGCCAGGAACCGATGGTTCGCACATTGCGCAATGCCTTTGCCACAAACCGCATTGCACAGGCCTATATGCTCACAGGCGTGCGCGGTGTTGGTAAGACCACTACCGCACGCATTCTGGCCCGCGCACTGAACTATCAATCAGATGAAAACAAAACTCCTACACTTGAACTGAATGAAACTGGAGATCATTGCCAGGCCATTATGGAAGGCAATCATGTCGATGTCATCGAAATGGATGCCGCCTCCCATACGGGCATTGGCGATATCCGTGAAATCATCTCCAGTGTCCGCTACAAACCGGTATCGGCGCGCTACAAGGTTTATATAATCGACGAAGTTCACATGCTGTCTACGGCAGCTTTTAATGGCCTGCTGAAAACGCTGGAAGAACCGCCTGAACACGTCAAATTCATATTTGCCACCACTGAAATCCGAAAAGTCCCGATCACCGTTCTGTCCCGTTGCCAGCGCTTTGACCTTCGACGCATTGAATCCGGGGAAATGACAACATTTCTCGAAAAAATCACGTCCCTTGAAAGCGTAACAGCAGAGCCGGAAGCCCTGGCCATGATTGCCCGCGCATCGGAAGGATCCGTGCGCGATGCACTTTCCCTGCTGGATCAGAGCATCGCCCATGCATCAAATTCAGCCGAAGGTAAAATCTTTGGCAACAATGTGCGCGATATGTTGGGTTTGGCGGATCGGGCACGGGTTATCGACCTTTTTGAGCAGATCATGAAAGGCGACATTTCCGCCGCCCTTCGCGAAATCAAAGATCAATACGATGTGGGTGCTGAACCAGCTACCATATTGACCGGCTTGGCGGAATTCGTGCATTTCGTAACGCGTGTTCGTTATATAGACACTGCGCTCGACGACCCATCCCTGTCCGAAGATGAAAAAAAACGCGGCAAAGCTTTTGCCGAGCAACTCAGCCCTCGCATTCTTGGGCGTACATGGCAAATGTTGCTCAAGGGCATTGAGGAAGTACGCTCCTCACCCCGCCCACTGGCTGCCGCCGACATGGTACTGGTTCGCATAACCCACGCAGCAGACCTGCCGTCCCCCGAAGACATCATTCGACAATTGAACAATGATGAACCGCAGGCACCCGCAACGATCTCCGGTGGCCCGCAAAGCTCAAACCACGAGCCACCCCCGCGTTCCAACGGCGACAACAGCGGCGAGGGCGGCCGCGCGAGTGGCGGCGGCGGAACCATTGGCATCTCAGCAGGTACATTGGCGCAGTCAACGACACTGCACCAGGTGGCCAACGGACCAACCCTGGTTGTCAATCACGAACCAGAGCCAACGCAATCGGCCCATCCACAGGCCAAACCCGCACCGCATCTGGTTGCAGTTCCTGACCCCATACCAACAAAGGCAGACACGGCACCGCAATTTGAAACCATCACCTGTTTTGAAGACCTGCTCGATGTGGCCGAGAAAAAGCGCGACATCCGGTTTAAACTGCTGCTGCGCAATAACTTCAGTCAGGTTGCTTTCGAGCCTCGCCGGATAGAGTTCAATCCTGTGGGAGACGCGCCCCGTGACATGGTCCAGATACTTGATGCACGCCTGCGCGAATGGACTGGTGAACAATGGGAGATCGTCGCAAGTGAACAGCAAGGCCTTGCCACGATCAAACAGGTAGAAACGGAAACGCGCGAACGTAATTTTGCCGATGCTGAAAACGACCCGGTCGTCGCGGCGGTTCTCAAGACATTTCCAAAAAGCAAAATTCTGGATGTACGTTTTCCCGGATTGCAGGATGATGATGGTCTGGATGAATCACTGGCACAGGATGCCGCACTGGAGAACCCGGATTCTGCGGAAGAAGATAAAGATGGACCAACCGTCGACCGTGCCGACCCAGGTGCTGGTGGGCTGGACGACTATTTCAAATAAGGGATAAAATCATGAAAGACATCATGGGAATGATGGGCAAGGTCAAGGAACTGCAGTCCAAAATGGAAGACATGCAGGCTGAACTTGAGGAACTGGAAGCCGAAGGAATGAGCGCAGGTGGCATGGTCACTGTCACTCTGACCGGCAAGGGCCTGATGAAGGGACTGACAATCGACCCGTCACTGCTGAAAGAAGGGGAAGAAGAAATTCTCGAAGACCTGATTATCGCAGCTCACAATGCCGCAAAAGCCCGCTCTGAAGACATGGCGCGGGAAAAAACTGCAGAATTGACAGCCGGCCTGCCGATCCCGCCCGGAATGAAACTTCCATTCTAAACCTACCTATCAACCTGGAACCTTCATCATGAATATTGGTCAGGCCTCACTGAAATCAGGACTTCCTGCCAAAACGATCCGATATTACGAGGAGATCGAACTGATAAAACCGTCACGTGCCGCCAATGGCTACCGCGCCTATGGCGAAAGCGACATTCATCGGCTGAAGTTTCTCCAAAGGGCCCGCGGCCTTGGCTTCAGCATTTCTGAATGCCGGACGCTGTTGTCACTCTACGATGACAATCGACGCTCCAGCGCCGACGTTAAATCTCTGGCCAGGGACAAGATCAAACAGATCGACCGCAAGATCGAAGAACTGAATACACTGCGGTCCACTCTGGCGACCTTGACTGAAAAGTGTCAGGGTGACGAACGACCGGATTGCCCGATCATCGATGATCTGGCCGGGCTGGCGCTACATTGAGTACAGGCTCATAGCGATTCAATCAATAATTCTAGTGGGGAGAGGCATCATGACATCATTCAACAGGCGGCGGACATTGAAACTGCTGAGTGTGATCGGAGGAACAGCGGCCATTGCACAGACGTGTATCGGAGCAAGCATCTCCTATGCGGCCGACACAAAGATCAATGTCGGTGCGCTGCGTTTCACCAGCCATGCGGCCAGTTTTGTTGCAATGGAGCGTGGCTACTTTAAGGAAGAAGGTCTGGATGTCACATTCAAGTTCTTTCAGGCTGCACAACCCATGGCGGTCGCCGTAGCCTCGAAAGATGTTGACTATGCAGTCACTGCCATTTCTGGCGGGTTGATATCTCTGGCAGAAAAAGGTGCAGCCAAGGTGATTGGCGGAGCCCTGCAGGAGGAGGCAGGAATCGATGGCCAAAAAATCCTGGCTTCTGATGCTGCTTACAAATCCGGGGTCACCTCGCCAGCAAAACTGGATGGAAAAAGTTGGGCCATCACTCAGTCGGGATCATCCTTTCATTACATGGGGTCGAAAATCGCTCAGAAGGAAGGCATCAAGATCAGCCTGAAGCCATTGCAAAAAGTCGGTGCAATCATCGGCGCCATGAAATCCGGTCAGGTGGACGGTTGGTCTATTGTTCCCCACATCGCCAAGCCATTGGACAAGGGTGGAGCAGTGCACATTATCGGCAACGTGGCCGACTACATTCCAGATTATCAAGTCACAGTCGTTTTCACGTCAGTTGACAACGCAGCCAACAATCGTGAAACGACACAGGCCTTCCTGAGGGCTTTCTCCAAGGGAGCAGCAGACTTCAACGCTGCTCTCGTTGACAAGACCGCCGGTGAGGCCGCTGCCGAAAATATGGTCAAACTTGTCCATAAGTATGTCTATGCAGACCGCCCATATGAAAAGGCTGCACCCAGCATTCGCAATGGTGCCATGCGAATCAGCGCAGATGCAGCACTGAACACAAAGTCCATCAAAGACCAGTTGGATTGGTTCAAGTCCGAAAAACTGGTCAAGGACAGTGTGACTTTCGAAACACTGGTTGATGCGTCCTACGTTGAGCAAAAGTAGGGCCATTTTGTTGATCGTTCGGTTCGCACCCCCCGTTGCATTCTCCATCGGGAGCAATCAATGGACTTGCAACTGAAAGGCATCACCCATGAATACGGCAATCTGACCGTATTGCAGGACATAGACCTTGAGATTTCAGCTGGAACCATTGTGTGTGTCGTTGGCCCGTCCGGTTGTGGCAAATCCACATTGCTCCGTCTGGTTGGCGGGCTGGAGCAACCAACGCAGGGTCAAGTATTGCAGATTGGAGAGCCTGCAGACTCCAGCCTGAATCCTCTCACCTATGTGTTTCAGGACTTTGCTCTGCTCCCCTGGCGCACGGTCGAAGGCAATATCAGTCTTGTGCTGGAAGACCACGATCTGGATGCAGAACAGATCGAAGCCAGAATTGCAGATGTTCTGTCCCGCACCAATTTGTCAGACTTCAGGAAAGCGTTGCCCAAACAATTGTCCGGTGGCATGAAACAACGGGTTGCCATAGCGCGAGCACTGGCCGTGCAACCAGCCGTCATGTTGATGGACGAACCGCTTTCAGCACTGGACAGCCAGTCCCGCGAATTGCTGATGGATGATTTGATCAACCTGTGGTCACGGGAAAGATTCACCGCCCTTTATGTCACCCATAACCTGGCAGAGGCCGTACGTCTGGGACATAGAATCGTTGTCCTGTCACGTAGGCCGGGGAAAATCCGGAACATTGTCACTATTGATAAGCCGATTGCCGAGCGGGAAATGGGAGATGCAGAACTTGATCACCAGCAAAAACTGCTTTGGCAAATGATGCGGGATGAAGCGGCAGCCGCTGATATGGAACTGGTCAATGACTAAGTCAGGCCAAACACGAGTCAATCCGCCGACGCGCGAAGTGAAGTTTCGCGGTGGTGGGTTTGCACCGCAATCAATGCGGTGGGTTGGTTTAGTGACATTCGTACTACTTGTACTCGCAGTTGAGTGGGGCACGCGAAGTGGACTGGTTTCCAACCTGACATTGCCCCGACCATCCGATGTATTCGCCACGTTCGTTGAATTGTGGAACAGCGGGCTGCTCTTCAAGCACCTTTTCCCATCTCTTTCACGCCTGATCGTTGGAGCATTTTTGGGTGCCAGCGTTGGCATCGGTGTAGGCGTCTTGATCGGACTGTTCTCGCTGGTTCGGGCCGGACTTATCCCATTAGTGGCCGCGATATTCCCCATCCCAAAAATCGCTTTGCTGCCGCTGTTTGTCATTTGGTTCGGGATTGATGAAGGCTCAAAGTATGCCCTGATCGCATTTGGCACTTTCACACCGACAGTCGTTGCCACCTATGGTGCTGTCGACAATGTTGATCGATCCTTGATCCGTATGGGCCAGAGTTTTTCGCTCAGTTGGCACTCAATAGTCAAAAAGATTGTGCTACCCGGGGCAATGCCAGGCATTCTGTCCGGATTGAGGGTCAGTCTGGCCATTGCCATCATTTTGCTGGTCGCTGCAGAAATGCTCGGTGCCGAGTTTGGTATCGGCGCTTACATCCTGGAAGCCGGATCGCTCTATGATTTGGAACGCCTGTTTGTGGGGGTGACCATATTATCAATGATGGGCCTGACGGTCAGCGCGATTATAGGCACCATTGAACGCCGTTTGCTTAAATGGCGTGTTTGATTCAGCGAAAAGCCTGATAAGCCATGGCAAACCTGCTGACAGTGGTTACAAGCACGACAGCGGAAAATACATAGGCAATAATGCTAAACCAGTCTGGGAAAAGACAAAACAGGACGAACACACCGATGGTTTCGGTTCCTTCCGCCAGCCCAGCAGTATAGACGAAGCTCTTTTTTCCCCGGTCAGCCCCTTCTGTGCCTCGCTTCTCTACCATCATTGCATAGGTCAAGAAACTGGCCCCATTCACATAGAAGACCAGTAGCAAAAGGCCTCCTGCCAATGCGTTCGCATTTAGGTCAGCAACGATGAAGGCAAAGGGAATCGCACCATAAAAGGCAAAATCAAGCACGATATCGAGGAAACCGCCCATATCTGTCGATCCTGTGGAAGCACGCGCAACGGACCCATCCAGACCATCACAAAGCCGCGATACAAGCAAAAGCAGCAGCCCCCAACCAAAATTTTGTGTTGCGATCAGCAGCGCTGCCATCATTCCCAGCGTAAAACCGGTCCAGGTCACAGCATTTGCACTTATGCCATTGTTCGCCAACAAGTGGCCGATTCTTTCTAACGCGGGGTCTATGACAGCCCGCACGGACCGGTCAAACATGGATGGAAGTCATTCCTTATCTAGTTTAAAAGAACCCTATTGCATTCAACCGGCGATTGAAAAGCTTGCCTGAAACCATGTTCAACCCAAACAACCCCGCATTTTCCACCGATGGCCGCTACATGGCTGTAACGCAGCATATCCGCGTTCTGGTTGAACCCCGTTTTCTCGATAGCCAGTCTGACCCCGATTCAAATCGATATTTCTGGGCTTACACAATCGAAATCAGAAATGAGGGGCATGAAACCGTGCAATTGCAGCGCCGCTATTGGGAAATCACTGACGGGTTGGGAGAAGTCCAATATGTTGAGGGCGAAGGCGTCGTCGGCGAACAGCCCGTGTTGAAGCCGGGCGAGGCATTTGAATATACCAGCGGCTGTCCGCTTTCCACCCAGTCCGGTTTCATGGTTGGATACTACAAAATGAGCAGCCAGCACGGCGAAGCCTTTGAAGTGAACATTCCAGCCTTTGCGCTGGATATGCCGTCGACGTCTCGAACGGTAAACTGACTTCGGGTCGTTTTTGCATGTCGATCACCCAACCCTCCTCGAAAGCAGCTCGATCAGTTCTTGATCCGACTCCCATCGTATTGGTGGTCGGTGTGCTGTTGTCGATGCTGGGCCTGGCAATGCTGTTGCCAACTTTTGTTGATTACGTAGCCGGTAACCCAAACTGGAAAACCTTCGCCGTTGCGGCAATCACCACGTCTGGCATCGGGTTGCTCATGTTTTTGGCGACGCGGGAAACCAGTAAGGGACTGTCGACCCGACAAGCCTTCATCATGACCGTGATGGTCTGGATCACCCTGTCCGCATTCGGCGCCCTGCCGTTCTACTGGTCCAAGGCCGTTCCTACCTATACGGACGCATTTTTTGAATCCATTTCCGGTCTGACCACAACTGGCGCAACCGTCATAACAAACCTTGATTCCCTGCCGCCGGGAACCTTGCTGTGGCGTGGCATTTTGCAGTGGCTTGGCGGACTTGGGATCATCGTCATGGCAGTGTCAGTTCTGCCCATGCTGCAAATTGGCGGAATGCAGCTTTTCAAGGTCGAAGCGTTTGAAACCTCAGAAAAGATACTACCAAGGGCAAGGCAGATTTCCGGGTTCATCACGCTCATTTTCCTCAATCTGACCGGGCTGTGCATGCTGGCCTATCTGTTTGCTGGCATGAATGTGCTGGACGCAGTTGTTCATGCAATGACAACAGTCGCGACCGGAGGATTTTCAAATCACGACGCTTCTCTGGGGTACTTCAACAATCCCACGATCGACACAATTGCCATCGTCTTCATGATCATCGGATCCCTGCCCTTCCTGCTTTATGTTCAGGCCTTGCAGGGAAATTCTGCACCCTTGTTGCGCGATGGTCAGGTCAGAACATTCCTGATGCTGTTGGCAGGCGTCATCGTCTTCGCCTGGACCATTGAGGAAACGGTCGGTGTGCGCGGAGGTCTCGATGCGTTTCGCTTTGCAGCGGTCAATGTTACCTCTATCCTGACCGGAACTGGGTATTCAACCACTGCCTATGATGGTTGGGGGCCTGTTGCAGTCGCGTTTTTCTTCTTCATCATGTTCATCGGTGGGTGTGCGGGATCGACGTCCTGCGGAATTAAGATTTTTCGTTTTCAGGTCCTTTTTCAGAACATTCGCCAACACCTGGCCCGCATTCTTTATCCACACGGAATTTTCACACAGAAATTTAATGGCCATCCTATCAGCGCTGATGTCACATCGGCGGTGATGAGCTTCTTTTTCTTGTATATTTTGTCATTTGCGATTTCCGCCATGGCCCTGGCCGTTGCAGGAGTAGACACGCTGACAGCCTTGTCCGGTGCCGGGTCGGCCATTTCCAACGTTGGGCCAGGGCTGGGTGCTCTGATCGGGCCGGCTGGCACTTACAAGGATTTGGAAGACATTCCAAAATGGATTTTGAGCATCACCATGTTGCTTGGCAGGCTGGAGCTTTTAACGGTGCTCGTGCTGTTGAGCCCCCGTTTCTGGCGCACCTGAACGCTTATTCTGCTGGTTGAATGACAGTACCCGTTTTTGCCGGAGGTGTGGACTTTCCAAACAGCGCTACCAGAATTCTTCGGATATCTTCACCTATCCCCACAAAGGCAGGAACCAGAAACAGAACAAGCAAGGTTGCCGAGGCAAGTCCGAATACCATTGTCGTTGCCATGGGCAGCAGGAACTGTGCCTGTAGGCTCTTTTCAAACATCAGCGGAATAAGTCCACCAATCGTGGTTAAAGACGTGAGCAGAACAGCCCGCAAACGGTCGCGGCTGGCGCCTATGGCCGCTTCCTTCAGAGAATCTCCTTCCTTCAACCGTTCATCCAGCCGACTCACAAGAATGATGGAGTCATTCACCAGAATACCTGACAGACCCAAGAGCCCGATAAAGGACAGGATCGTCAGTTTCAGCCCCAGTAGGTAATGACCGAATACCGCACCGACTATGCCAAATGGGATGATCAGCATCACCGCGATGGGACGCCAATAGCTGGCAAATACCCAGGCCAGCACGATATATATTACGGCCAATGCAATCAGTGCACCAATCTGCAAATCGGCAAAAGCCTCCCGGCGCTCTTCATCACGACCCGAGTATCGATAGGTCACACCATAGCGACTGGCGATCTGCTGCAGGTTGGAGGCTTCAAGCTCCGCAATCGCCTTTTCGGTTGTGCTCACCTTGGTATCAATATCAGCAGTGACGGAGACCGTTGCCTTGCCATCAATACGTTCAATGGCGGCAAAACCCTGTTTTTCGGTAATGCTCACTACCTCGTCCAACGGCACGAATTCACCGACGGGACTCTTCATCTGGAAATTGCGCAGTGCAGCAGTTCCGTTGTTAGGCATGATCCGCGACACACGAATGGTAATTTCATCATCGCCATCAGCAAACCTGCGGGGAATGGCTCCTTCAAACGCATTGCGCAATTGGCGACCCACATCATCAATCGTAAAGCCAAGCGAGGCGCCCCGGTCTGTCAATTGCATAGCCAGCTCGGGTTTGCCATAGGGCAGGTCATCGGACACACCGGAGACACCGTCCAAAGCCTGAACAAGGGGAACAATACTGGTCGCCGCCTGTTTCAATACGGAGATATCCGGCCCTTGAAGCTGAATTTCTATATCGCGGCCCGGCGGGCCACCACGAGATTCATAGATGGCAGTGCGTCGAACTCCGGCAATTTTGGGCAGTGCCTGTCTCCAGGCCCGCGTGATCAACGGAGTGCGGATCGTGCGCTCTTCCGATGTTGTCAATTGGACACGGATACTGGCCACATTGTCCCCGGTCGAGCGCCCTGCCTGTCCAAGAGTAGCAAATGAGGCAACGACCAGCTTTTCTTTACCGCCCGTCAATTTCTGCTCTGCTGTTTTCAGAGCTGATTCAATGCGATTGATCGCATCTATGGCCTTGGCTTCAGGCATGCCTGCATTGAAGACAATGCGGGCATTGATATTTTCCGCTTCAGCCGAGGGGAAGAATACAAATCCGACCTTTCCACCCATGATCAATCCAATTACGCCAACTCCGAAAAGCCCGGCGGCTACGGATATGGTGAAATAGCGGAATGAAAACGAACCGCGCACCAACAGATCGAATGGTTTGTCACGGAACCAGGCAAAACCCCGGTCAAAGCCCCGACGAAATGCCCCATCTGTAACTACCTGACCTTCAGGACGGCCCCGTTGACGCCACATGGCAAGCAGCGAGAACACAGCCTCAACTAATACAGAAGACACATAAGCCACAATGGCCAAGGCTGCCATGAATCGCACCAGCGAGGTGGATTGACGCTGTTGTTGAATGAAATCCACAATCGCCTGTGAGGAAATGGGGAGTTGAGGCACCACCACATATCCGCGAACCCATGCCATAATGCCGTTAGTCAGTTCCACAAACCAACCGCCCTTGTCAGGTTCGGCAACGGAAACGGCAAACACCCCGACCAGGAGGGCAACTGTAAACTGGCGCCAATAAGACCATCTGCGTGCCGTCCTTGGGCGCAAAGTATGGGCCAGATGACCGGGAAGAATCAGGAAACATTCGATAAGGCTGGCAATAATCACGGCGATCACGACGATGGGCAAAGCACCCATGATCTGGCCGATACCACCTTGAATGACCAATATAGGTGCAAAGGCCGCAATGGTTGTGATCATGGCAGCAGAAACCGGCATGATCATACGGCTGGCCCCGTTTTCTGCTGCTTCTATTGGCCCGTCACCGGCCGAAAACCGGGTCGCCGTATGTTCTCCCACCACTATGGCATCGTCAACAATGATGCCCAGCATCATGATCAGTCCAAAAAGCGAAATCATGTTGATGGTCTGCCCGAGCATCCACATGATTCCTATCGTGGCCAGCATGGCCACCGGAATGCCGGCAGCGACCCAAAAAGCAATGCGGGCATTCAGGAAAATGAACAAAATCCCGATCACAAGAATCAGACCACCAAGGCCATTGGTGACCAGAAGCATAATTCGGTCTGTCAGAGCATTGGCCCGCACGTCATATTGCAAGAGTTCCAGACCCGCTGGCAAAGTACCCTCAATATCCTTGAGATAGCCGGTTAGAATCTGGTTGGTTTTCAGCGTGTCAGCAGTGTCGGCACGCTGGATTTCGATTTGAATGGCGCGTTGGCCATTGATAAAGCCTCTGGGTTCGCCATCCTTGTAGTCATCGCGGATTTCGGCGATGTCGCTCAGACGGACCTTTTCGCCAGAAGCAAAACTACGCACTTCAATCTTGCCAAGATCACGCGGAGTTTCCGCATTGGCTAGCGTGCGCAACTGCCGTTCGACCTCACCTTCCATCTGTCCTGAGGGAAGATCCCTTGAATTGGCGGCAATCAGTCGCGATACATCGCCTACGGTCAGATCAAGCCGCCGCAATTCACGTTCTGGAATGTCCACATGCAATTCACGGGTGCGTAGACCAGTGAACAAGATCTTATCGATCCCGCGCTCGATGAGATCATCGCGCACCTTCTTTGCATAGAAGCGCAGGGCGGTCTCCGACACCGGACCGGTCAGAGCCAGACGGGCGACACGGTCAAATCCTCGCGTTGACTGGCGGACCGTTGGCGTCTCGGAGTCCTCAGGCAGGGTTGTGATGGCTTTGACGGCGGTTTCTGCTTCGCGCAGCGCTTCTTTCAAGTCGACACCGGACTGATATTCAATACCAATGGAAGCGATGCCCTCTCGGGCGCGTGATGTTACCCGGTCAACACCGTCCAGATAGCGTAATTCCGGCTCAATAACCTCCAGAATATTGGATTCAACGTCTTCCGCGCTGGCTCCCGACCATTCAACTGCGACAGTGATTACTGGAACTTCGATCTTGGGGAAAAACTGTGTGTTGATGCGGCCTAACGAGATGGCACCAAATATGATCAGCAACACCATCACGAGATTGGCGGCATTACGGTGCCGAACAAACAGACTAATCAATGCCGATGGGGAGGCTCCGGGTTGTTGAATCCTTGTCAGGCTTTTCATCTGTCAGCCCCTATTGCCCGGAGGCCCGATGTGCACCGATCATTTCACGTCGCTTGTCCCGGGGAAGTGCACGAAACTCTTCCGGTGTGAGATTGTTGGCCTTTGCAACTTTGGCGATCAATTCCGGACTTGGAGGTCCAGGTCGCGCTGCGCCTTCTGCAACCTGTCCAGCTCGCCCGGCCTGTGAACCCTTGCTGGACCGCGCAGCACCGCGTGGGGGCGTTTCGCCCTCTCGAATGACATTGAGTCCGGCGCTTACCTCGGTGATCCGCGTGATCAGAACTTCATCACCGGTTTCAAGCCCTTCGCTAATCAGTGCTTTCTCGCCCTCATAACCACCAACCTTGACAGTCTTCTCAACCAGTTTTCCCTCAACTGCGGTATAAACTGTATTGGTTCCATAGATCGCAGTATCGGGCACAACAATCGTATTGGGGAAAATACGATCCGGTACGCGCACTTCAACAAATGCACCAGGCCGGATCGAGACTTCATTATTGTTGTCCGTGATACGGGCAAACAATTCCACACCGCCACGGGTTGAGGATATTTCGGCTCCGATACGGTCAATCATGGCAGGATAGACCCAGTCCTCTCCACCGACGGACCAGATGACTTCGACCTTTCTGCCGATCAATCCTTCTTCACCAGTTTCCAATCGTCCGAACTGCGCGTCGGTCAAGGTGAATTTAGCCTCCAGAGAGCCGGCCTCATACATGGACACAACAACATCATTGGCGGTGATCGCACGACCGATTTCTGCATCGGTTGAACGCACTATCCCGGTAAACGGCGCTTTCAGAACTGTCGATTCAAGATTGCGTTTCGCTTGCTCAACTCTCCATTGCAACCGTAGCAACGAGGCTTTGAGCTGCTCATTGCGCGCCTTTTGAACTTTTATTGTGTCTTCAGCCAGGGCCAGGGCCTGCCTCCTCTGACTAACCACGAGCTTGCGCACTTCTACCTGCTGTTGTGTTGCAGTCTGTCTTTCTTTCAGGGATTCAACACGAGACAGATCCGCGCGCGCAAGATCCAACTGTTCACTGGCCGACAATTTCTTGCTCGTTTCGAGCGAAACCTGCGCTTCGTTTTCAATGATTTTTGCACGGGCTTCCGCTAGATTAGCTTCAGCTTCTGCCAACGCTCCTTCATAGTTGAAACTGTCGATTTCAACCAAAGGTTCTTCTCTCATGATACGGGCACCGGCCCTTAGTTTGGGATTAACCCGCACGATTTCGCCCGACACCAGGGCTCTCAAAGCCACAGACCGTTCAGCCACCGTTTGGCCGTAAGATGTTATGACTGGCTGATAATCTGAAGCCTGCGCGGTGACGGTTTCGATCGTATAAACTGTCTGGAATGCTCGCCGCTGACGCGGCTCCGGCTTATCGTCAATCATGCGCTTGGCGATCATGTAGGAGCCAAACAGGATGGCGACCATCAAAACAGCCTGAACCAGCGCAAGAAAAAGTTTGAGCCAAACCGGTTGGCGACGCTTGGGCACATCTTCTTCGATCGATGTCTGGATTTCCAAATCATCGTTATTGCGCTTTGCCAGTTTCTTATCAGCGACGGGTAAGTCAGCGCCGCCGACCTTGTCCAACATGGATCTGTACTCCAATACAGGAATTGCTTTTATCTACGCGGTTCAGGCACACTTCTCAAATTAACAAAAAGCAATATATCACGCCAATTGTGGCCAGCATACATGCATAGTGACGCTGGTTTCGCCTTTGCCCTGCACCTTACAGCACCGCCGGATCATAGGCGTAAACCTGACTGCAAAACTGACAGGTTACGACGATTTCGCCGTTTTCGGTACTTTCCTCACGTTCCTGCGCGGTCATTCCACCCAGCATCGACTTTACTTTGTCGTCGGAGCAGGAGCAATTGTCCAACACCTTTGAACTGTCGAAAATCCGCACGCCGTGCTCGTGGAACAAACGGTAAAGCAGTTTTTCGGGTTCGACATCAGCATCGGTTAGTTCCAAGTCATCGATAGTCTTCATCAGAAAACGCGTTTCAGCCCAAGCGTCGTCATCCTCTGCATCATGAGGATCGCGTTCGTCGCCGTCACCTCCATGTAAATCCCGCAGCCTCATGCGCTGTTCGGATTCCGGCAGGAACTGGACCAGAATTCCACCTGCCGTCCAGCCATGTTTTGGTTCCTGCCCTTCTTGCCGTGTCAGCACCTCTCCCACCGCCAACCGCACATCGGTCGGTATCTGCTCGGACTGACGAAAATATTGCCGAGCAACATCCTCAAGATCCGTGCCATCCAATTGCACAATACCTTGATATCGCTGAGTATATTCACCCTGATCAATTGTCATGGCCAATGTTCCGCGTCCAAGCAGACTGACAGCGCTTTTGTCTTCAAGCAGGGCAATCGCCGCTTCGTCATAGCGGGCATAGGCACGAATTGAATCTGGCGTTTGAAAATCAGTAACAATCATCGAAACCGGTCCATCGGTCTGCGTTTGCATAATGAAACGACCGTCAAATTTCAAAGCGGTTCCCAGCAGCACCGTCAAGGTAATAGCCTCGGCCAACAGCTTGGAAACACTGTCGGGATATTTATGTCTGTCCAGGATAGAGTCCAGCATTGGGCCGAGTTGCACGCAGCGACCGCGCACATCCAGCGGCTCCACCTGAAACGGTATAACCGCATCCTGCCCGGCAAACTCAATATTCAATACAGCATCTGTCATGGTTTCACCTGCCATTTGCAATCTTGCAGCCACCAGACGCGCCTTCGGCACACGAATTCAACGCGCTAGCTGACGCAAATTGAATGGAAACTGCGAATTCCGGATTGAGTGTCACATAGTTCAATCGGACACATATGCAAGACCCGGCCATCGGCATGCGAGAACCCGGCCGAAACGGCTATTTTCCGGAAAGACACCAGGCCAGAATTCCCTTTTGCACGTGCAGACGGTTTTCAGCCTCATCAAAGATTACACTTTGAGCACCGTCCATGACTTCGTCCGTCACTTCTTCACCACGATGGGCGGGAAGGCAATGCATGAAGATTGCGCCAGGGTCAGCGTGTTGCATAAGGGCTTCATTCACCTGATAGGGTGCAAATGTGTTGTGCCCCCCGGAGTTCTCTTCCATGCCCATTGAAGACCATGTATCGGTCACCACACAATCTACACCAGTTACCGCTTCACGCGGGTTGCGTGTCAGTTGAATGTTTCCGCCCTGGTTTCTGGCACGACTAAGATAGCCCGGATCCGGCTCATATCCTTCCGGCGAAGCAATGTTCAGATTGAACCCGAAGGGTGAAGTTGCTTCCATCATTGAGTTAACAACATTATTGCCGTCGCCCGAATAGGCAATTGTTTTGCCTTCTATTGCGCCCTTGTGCTCTTCAAATGTCATAATATCGGCCATGATCTGACAGGGATGGGTTTCGTCGGTCAATCCATTGATCACCGGCACGGTTGCATGTTCAGCCAGTTCCAAAAGACGTTCATGTGCCGTTGTTCGGATCATGATTGCATCAACATAACGTGACAGGACTCGCGCCGTATCGGCCACGGTTTCGCCTCTCCCCATCTGGGAGGACTCTCCGTCAAGAATAATGGTTTCCCCACCAAGCTGCCGCATGCCGACGTCGAAAGATACGCGAGTTCGTGTCGAGGGTTTGTCAAAGATCATGGCAAGCACCTTGCCTTCATAGGGCCGGAGCCCTGTGCCTGGGGCGTTGCCAGCCTTCAACTCACCCTTCATTGAACTAGATGACTTTAATATGGAACGCAGTTCCTCAGCCGGAACTGCGGCAATGTCCAGGAAATGTCTGGCCATATTTTCACGCAGCCCCCTGATAGTTTGAAAGAGCTTCGCTCATCTTGTCGACTGCTTCCCGCAGTTCGTCTTCGGTCACATTGAGCGGTGGCAAGAGCCGAACGACATTGTCACCGGCCGGCACGGTCAGCAGATGCTGATCACGAAACACGTCGACAATATCCGCATTGGGCGCTTTGCATTTGAGGCCCTGCATCAAGCCTTCACCACGCACACTTTCGATGACATCCGGGTAGCTATCAGCTATTTCCGCCAGTTTCTGCTTCAGGAAAATGGACCGTTCCCGCACCTGATCCAGAAAACCATCTTCCAATACAATGTCGAGAACGGCATTGCCCACCGCCATGCCCAGCAAATTGCCTCCATATGTGGTCCCATGGCTGCCTGGTAGCATCGCAGAGGCCGCCTCGGCAGTCGCCAGGCAGGCTCCAACCGGGAACCCACCGCCGATGCCCTTGGCGATTCCCATAATGTCCGGTTCAGCACCTTCCACCCATTGGTGAGCAAAGAACTTGCCAGTCCGTCCGATCCCGCACTGGATCTCATCATAGATAAGCAAAAGTCCGTGATCGTCGCATAACTGCCGCAACCCGCGCAAGCACTGATGCGGGACAGGAATTATCCCGCCCTCACCCTGTACCGGTTCAATCAAGATGGCGGCGGTAGTATCAGTGATTGCTGCCTTCAATGCTTCATGGTCGCCAAACGGCACCTGAACAAAGCCCGGAACCTTCGGTCCAAAGCCCATCATGTATTTTTCGCTGCCCCCGGCCGAAATTGCGGCCAGGGTACGGCCATGGAATGCCCCCTCAAAGGTGATTATATCCACCCGCTCAGGTGCGCCATTGTCATGATGCCAGCGGCGAGCGGTTTTGAATGCACATTCCATGGATTCAGAGCCAGAATTGGTAAAAAAGACCCGTTCTGCAAACGAGTTTTCACACAGCCGTGCGGCTAGGCTCTCCTGCTGAGGACTCTCATAAAGATTTGAGACATGCCAGAGCTTCTCGCTCTGCTCTTTTAATGCATTGACGAGATGCGGGTGAGAATGTCCAAGCACATTGACAGCAATCCCTGCAGCAAAATCCAGATATTCCTCACCTTCATTAGTATACAGTCGAACACCCGCACCACGCTCGAAGTGAATCGGCGCCCGCGCGAATGCACTATAGAGTGAGGAAGTGTTGGTTGTGTCCGCCATATCGAAGGTCCCTTGAAAAATTATCCCCCTGGCCAGCTCAGCGGCACGGGAGAGAATAAACGCAAAAACCGCCCAGCATGTCAGTTTGGACGGTTAAGCGGGCCAATTTAACCATAGGTTGGTATCTGTCAATGCGAGCAGAAACAGAAATCTTGCTCGCCCCAAATGTCGGACTACGCGCTTGCAACGGGTGGGCGAGTGGCAAAATAACCCAATTTATCCCCAGAATTCGCACTTCACGCAGAACCAGATTCTTTTGCTTGGGGACAAAGTGAAAAAATGATTCGTGTGGCCCGACGGACTCTTGCGGGCGAGTCAATGACCATTGTAGCTTGGCTGAAAGTTGGCGAGCTGGCTTGCGTCGCTGCAATTATCCGACTGACTTCCCCACGCATCTGTGGAGGATTCGATTTCGCCCTGTCCGGCGAACAGGATTTTTGTGTGCCTGATTCCTGCTCCAACTGCGGCGAATGATTGAGGAAGTAAAACATGTCCTGGACTGATGAACGGGTGTCTCGACTGGCAAAGCTTTGGGCTGAGGGATTGAGCGCAAGTCAAATCGCTGCTGATCTCGGTGGCGTGACGCGCAATGCGGTGATCGGAAAAGTGCACAGACTTGGTTTGTCCGGTCGCGCAAAGCCTGCAGGAAAATCAGGAGCCGCAACCCGCCGCAAACCGGCAGCTCGCGCCACATCCGGGGGCAATGGAAATGGTGGTGCCACTACCGGTGGCGGTCACTCCCGCACCCGTCAGACAACTCGCACCTTGGGCAATACGGTTATC
>JBPCWM010000191.1:0-5128 GCA_051009515.1 Rhizobiaceae bacterium
CTGTTTGCCTGGCGGCGGCAAGTAACGCACATACATCATAACCGCCAAGCGGATGATTTCGGGAGACGTCTTGAAGTACCTGAATGGGTTGCGTTTTGTCATTCCATGAAACTAAATCACCGCACTGTCCGGCTCAACCAAGTTTTCTCTGACAGCACCAGTTTTAGGCGTGAAATCATGCAGTTATGAAAGAAAACCCCAAATAAGATAACACGATAAAAACACGTGAAGAACACGTGATCAACAAGCATCCATCAGGCTCATAACATGACCGTATTACGACCCTGATCACGCTGCTTATACGTGCGATCAGGAACGCAATATGTTCTCTAGAGCAAGATGAGTGCACTTAACTTCATCCTCAAAGCGGACCTCTATAGCAACCCATTCATTTTTGCAGCCAACGGCAGGTATGCGGACATTTCGACTTGGCATACCACTCGAAATTGTTCACCGAGCAACAAGAATCAATACTATACCGTTGGGCAATTACTGAGGTTCGAAACGGATCAACTCGATCGAATCAAATTGGGAAAAATTGGGGGTCCAATTAAATTGATAACCGCGTCCAGGCTGCATTTTTTTGCGATGATGCAACACAGGCAGTTATAAAGGCCACCCCGTGAAGTCCATCCTCGATCGTTGGAAAGTGAACTTCCGGCGGCCTTTCGCTGCCGGATTGACAGGCGCGGATGGCAGTTGCAGCTTCGCTGTAGATATTGGCGAAACCCTCAAGATAACCTTCCGGGTGCCCTCCAGGCGTTCGGCTCAGTCTATTGGCTTCCTGCGTCGCACCGGCTCCCGCACGAGTGAGCAGTCGCTTGGCTTCACCAAACGGTGTGTGCCAGAGAGAATTGGGGTCTTCCTGAGCCCATTCCAAGCCACCCCTGCTGCCGTAAACCCGCAACTTTAAGGCGTTTTCGTTGCCCGGCGCGACTTGGCTGGACCACAGCATACCACGTGCACCACCGGCATAGCGAAGCATCACATGTACATTATCGTCGAGCTTGCGCCTGGGCACGAAGCTTTGTAAATCGGCGGAAAGACTTTCCAATTCCAATCCGGTTACGAAACTTGCCAAATTGAAGGCATGGGTTCCAATGTCACCGACACATCCACCGGGTCCAGATTTTGACGGATCGGTGCGCCAAGCCGCCTGTTTGTTTCCATCGCTCTCTTCATCCTGTGTGAGCCAGTCTTGGGCATATTCAACCTGCACCACCCGAATTTCGCCCAGTTCACCAGACGCGACCAATTCGCGAGCCTGTCGGACCATTGGATAAGCGGTGTAATTGTGAGTCAGTACCAGCAATGCCGATGACGTCTTTGCAGCAGCGGCCATTTTTCTTGCATCCGCAAGCGTCGCTGTCAGAGGCTTGTCACACAGGACATGGATGCCGCGTTTGAGAAATTCGCGCGCCACGGGATAGTGCATATGGTTGGGCGTCACGATGGCAACGGCCTCAATTCCATTTTTCAACCGTGCTTCGCGGATGGCCATGGACTTATAGTCTTCATAAATTCGGTCATTTGCCAGTCCGAGAGCTTCTCCCGATCTTCTTGCCCTGTTTGGGGTAGAGGAAAGAGCACCGGCAACAAATTCATAATCTCCGTCGATTCGAGCAGCGATGCGGTGGACCGCCCCGATAAAAGCGTCTACTCCACCCCCTACCATTCCTAATCGTATGGGTTTTTGAAAAGTCATGTCCTATCTCCCAGCCCGAGTAATTTCCTGTTGGCCTGCCGATCAGTGTCGCCACTGGCAAAGTCGTCAAACGCCTTTTCAGTCACTCGGATGATGTGATCCTTGACAAACCGGGCGCCCTCGCGCGCGCCATCTTCAGGATGCTTGAGACAGCATTCCCATTCAACGACCGACCAGCCGTCGAAACCGTTAGCAGCCATTTTGGAAAACACTGCACCGAAATCGACCTGCCCATCACCGAGGCTGCGAAACCGTCCTGCCCTGTTGACCCAGGGCTGGTAACCGCCGTAGACGCCTTGTCTCCCAGTCGGGTTGAATTCAGCGTCTTTGACGTGGAACATGCGTATTCTATCTCGATAAATGTCGATGTGGTCGAGGTAATCCAAACACTGCAAAACATAGTGAGACGGATCATACAGCATATTTGCGCGGGGATGATCGGATACCGCCTCAAGGAACATCTCAAACGTTGTCCCATCATGCAGATCTTCGCCAGGGTGGATCTCATAGCAAACGTCGATTCCCATCAAGTCGGCGTGCTCTAATATAGGCTTCCAGCGTCGTGCTAATTCGCCAAACGCTTCTTCTATCAGCCCAGCCGGTCGCTGCGGCCAAGGATAGACGTAGGGCCACGCCAAGGCGCCTGAAAATGTCGCCATTCGGTCAAGACCGAGGTTACGACTTGCGGTAATCGCCAGACGGACCTGCTCTATAGCCCAAATTTGTCGCTTAGTTGGATTTGCATGGACTTCAGGAGGCGCAAACCCGTCAAAAACATTGTCAAAGGCAGGATGGACAGCGACCAGCTGCCCTTGCAAATGTGTTGACAGCTCGGTGATCTCGACGCCGTTGTCGCGAGCAGTTCCCTTCAATTCATCACAGTACGTCCTCGAACTTGCTGCTTTTCCAAGATCGAACAATCTGTTGTCCCAACTGGGTAGCTGCACTCCGATATAGCCGCAGTCTGCGGCCCATTTGGTGATCGAATCCCAGGAATTGAATGGTGCTTCATCACTGGCAAACTGGGCAAGGAAAAGGGCAGGGCCCTGTATCGTTTTCATCTCGTTTTTCTCCTTTTGGAGAGGGGCACGAATGCCCCTCCGGTTGGTCGTTTTGGAATTCCTAGAAGGGAGAGTCTGGGAAATAGAACGAGGCTGCATTTTCTGGAGTGATCAGAGTCGCTCCAAGAATATAGCGGCCTGCAACCGGACCATTGGATTTGAATGCCGCGACGGTTACATCCATGGCTGTCGCTATCATGGAAGGCGGATACAAGACGTCGACTGGCACCAGTTCGTTGCCATCCATGATGTCTTTGATTGTCTCCTTCATGCCGGCACCTCCGACAACGAACATGCCATCACCGTCGCGCCCCGCCTGTTTCAGGGCAGCGACGACGCCAATCGCGATATCATCATCTTGTGCCCATACCGCATCAATGTCGGGGAAGCGGCTCAGGAAGTCCTGCATAACCTCAAAACCATCATCCCGGTTCCAATTGGCATGTTTGTGATCCAGGACATTGATGCCTGAACCTTTGACTTCTTCCATAAAGGCATCGAAACGCTCGTTGTCGATGAGGGTGGGAATTCCACGCAGAACGACGATATTGTCTCCAGATTTCAGACGACCCTTCATGTATTCAGCCGAGACCCGGCCAAGTTCAGGATTGTTGCCGGCAACGTAAATATCCTCAATGCCGGGCTGGCTTAGTCCGCGGTCAACCACGGTGATCAGGGCGCCCGATTTTTTCACGTTGAGAACGGGATCGGTGAGCGGCTCAGATTCGAATGGCAACACAACAAGTGCGTCGATCTTGTGGACCGAGACAAGGTCTTCCAGTGCAGAAGCCTGTTCATTTGGGCCGGGTGAATTGACCAGCATCAGATCAACATCCGGATACAATGCTTCCAGTCGCTTTTCAGCTTGCTCGGCATGCCAGTTCATTCCGGCGGCCCAGGCATGAGTTGGAGTTGGGTAGCTGACGCCGATCTTGATCGTTTCGGCCTGGGCCTGTTGCGCGGACCACGCCATGGCCGCTGCCAATCCAAGTGCCCCGAGGTTTTGTTTGAGTGACATGTTATTTCTCCTTCCAAAATTTGAGCGCACTTGTCCTGTCCGGTAGCGCCCGGTTTATTTTTCACGAGGGGGACAGGCCCCGAATGCGAGTGAAATTCTTAGGTTTTAGCGGTGCGCGACTTGCCCCAATCCCCGCGCTGCAACCAAACGGCGATGATAATTATGAGGCCCTGCATCGTGCCATTAAGGTAGTTGGAAATCAGATCCGTGAAGTTGAGGATGTTTCCGATGGTTGTCAGGATAAGAGCCCCCATAATGGTGCCGCCGATTCGGCCATAACCACCTTTGAGAACCGTGCCCCCGATGATCACTGCGGCAATTGCCTCAAGTTCCCACAATACACCGGTGGATGAGGATGCCGAGCCCAGGCGCGGCACGTAGATGATGGTGGCGAGCGAAACGCACAGGCCCTGGATCACGTATGTTAATGTCTTGATGCGATCGACTTTGATTGCTGAATATTTGGCGACGGCTTCGTTTGATCCGATGGCAGTGCAGTAGCGGCCAAAAGCGGTGCGATTCAGCAAGAGCCAGCCCAAAATGGAAACCACGATGAAGACCCAGACCGGAATGGGCAGGCCAAGAAAACTATCATAGTATACGGGACGGTAGGTGCCGCGGATGGCAAAATCCAAGGATAGTGTGCCACCGTCGGCAAAGTAGGTCACCAGCGAGCGGTATATACCCATCGTTCCAAGCGTCACGATAAAGGCCTCGATTTTACCCTTGGTGGTCAGCACCCCGTTTATCCAACCGGCTCCAATGCCAAGCAGGACAGAGCAGCCACATCCAAGAAGTACCGTTGCCATGCCGGTCCCGAATGTATCAACAGCGCTGTTCATGATGATGATCATGATACCGGCTATCGCCGCTGCCATTGAGCCAACCGATAGATCGATTCCTCCTGCAGTGATGACGAATGTTGCGCCAATGGCGATAATGCCGATGAATGCAGATCGGGTGAGCAGATTTGTCAGGTTGCCTTCGCTGAGAAAAGCCGAGTTCAGAGCAAAACCGATCACGCACAACAACAACAGAGCAATTGCCGGTCCGGCGGTCTTGATGTCGAATTGCATGAATCTATTCCTTCCGATCGTGTTGAGTTCCAAAACAGTCATTGCAAAATCTCCCGTTTCAGACCGGCGGCGTATCGCACGATTTCGTTTTCGTTAATGTCATCGCCGGTCAAAATTCCCATGACCTGGCCTTCACGCATCACAACGACGCGGTGACTGATGCCAATGATTTCGGGCATTTCCGATGAGATGACGACAACGGAGACGCCTTCTGCGGCAAGCGCAGCGATGAAATGATAAATTTGTTGTTTGGTGCCGACATCGATAG
>JBPCWM010000192.1:0-5519 GCA_051009515.1 Rhizobiaceae bacterium
GTATCAGGGGCAACACCCCTCAATCTGGACGCGGCCCGGACCAGAACGGCTTCCAGTGAATTTGCGGAATCAGACAAACTTGTTTCAACTGTCCTGGTCATCACCAAGTGCCGCCAGCTGCCCTGCCTGATAGTCTGCAATCAGCGCATCAAACAACTCATCCAGACCCTCACCCTGTATCAACTTGTCCAGTTTGTAGAGGGTCAGGTTGATGCGGTGATCGCTCACCCGTCCCTGAGGAAAATTGTAGGTTCGTATGCGCTCGGACCGGTCCCCCGACCCCACCTGGCCCCGGCGGGAGTCGGCACGTTCCTGATCCATTTTTTGCCGCTCCATATCATATAGGCGACTGCGTAATTCCTTCATCGCATTGGCGCGGTTCTGGTGTTGGCTTTTTTCGGATGACATGACCACTACACCGGTTGGCAAATGGGTGATGCGGACTGCCGAATCGGTTGTATTCACATGCTGCCCACCCGCACCGGAGGCGCGCATCGTATCAATGCGAATATCTTCATTGCGAATTTCAATATCCACTTCTTCCGCTTCCGGCAGAACCGCCACAGTGGCCGCAGATGTGTGGACCCTGCCACCAGATTCGGTTTCCGGAACTCTTTGCACCCGATGCACGCCAGATTCAAACTTCAGCCGTGCAAATACTCCTTTGCCCGTGATAGAGGCGACGATTTCCTTATACCCCCCCACCTCGCCGGGGCTTTCCGACAGGACTTCAATTTTCCAGCCATGGGTTTCAGCGTGGCGCTGATACATTCTGAACAAATCGCCTGCAAATAGCGCAGCCTCTGATCCTCCAGTGCCAGCTCGCACTTCCAGAATCGCATTCTTGTCGTCCGCAGCATCCCGAGGCAGCAACAAAAGCTGCAACTGATCGCTGAATTTCTCGATAACCGTTTTCAGCGGTATCATTTCCGCTTCCGCCATTTCCTTCATTTCAGCTTCTGTATCGGGATCAGCCAGCAATTCTTCCAGATCGCTTAACTCGTCGCGGGCGGCTGCCAGTTCTCGAATTTTCTCAACCACCGGGCCCAGATCGGAAAATTCCTTTGCAAGCTTTACAAAGGTTTCCTGATCAGGGTTTTCGCTCATCTGGGTTTCAATCTCTTGATGGCGATTCAAGATCTGGTCGATTTTGTCCTGTGTGATCATCTGGGTCCGCTGGTTGGGAGTTAAAATTGGGTTGTATGGAACAGCCTAAAGCGGAATTCCGTGCTGATCAGCATAATCCGTCAGCAGTTCTGTAATCGTCTGTCCGCCAATCGGCTCATCCAGGGCAGATGAGATCAATTGTGATACTTCAGCCATATCCAGGGAGCAGATCATTTCCTTAACTGGGCCAATGGAAGCGGGAGGCATGGAGATTGCACGATACCCCATTCCAACCAGAGCCAGAGCCGAAATAGGCTCTCCTGCAAGCTCACCACACAGTTGCAATGGGGTGTCATGACGCTCTGCCGCCCTGACAATTTCCCGCAAGGCACGCAAGAACGGCCGTGACAGCGGATTGTAGCGGTTCGACAGGTAGGAATTCGTACGGTCGCTGGCCGCCATGAACTGGAACAGGTCGTTCGACCCCACAGACACGAAATCGACCCGCTGCATCAATTCATCCAACTGGAATAACATGCTGGGCACTTCGATCATCGACCCCAGCAAAACGGCACTGGGCATGGTGTGGCCAAACCGCGCCTGCGCTTCCAGTTCCTTCTGCAAAATGGTCTTGGTCTTGTCGATCTCGGTAACAGCCGTAATCATGGGAAGCTTGATTTTGAGCGGTCGTCCATTGGCAGCCCGCAATAGCGCCCGCAATTGCATGCGCAACAGGCCGGGCCGGTCTAATGCCAGACGAATGGCGCGCCAGCCAAGTGCCGGATTGTCTTCCTTGACCGCATGCATATAGGGCAGGACCTTGTCGCCACCAATATCAAGGGTGCGAAAGGTTACCGGGCGGTCGCCGGCAGCATCCAGAACGGATTTGTAAAACGCCGCCTGTTCCGTCAAACGCGGCATGCGGCTGGATATCATAAATTGCAATTCGGTTCTAAACAGCCCAATGCCGGAGGCTCCTGAATGATCCAGTTGCGCAAGATCCATGGTCAGCCCGGCATTCAACAAGAGGTCGATTTCAACACCGTCTCTGGACATGGCTGGCTTGTCGCGCAACGCGTCAAAACGGGCCTCTCGTTTAGCCCTGAATTGCATGCGCTCAACATAGTTGTCACTGACATCCTGGGCCGGGCGCAAATGCACATTGCCGTCATCACCATCGACAATCACATTGTCACCGTCCTCGGCCCGGGACACGAAACCTGAGATTTGCCCGACAACAGCGATGCCCAGCGCTCGGGCCACGATCACAACGTGGCTGGTGGCCGCCGCCTCTTCAACGATCAATCCACGCAGGTGCTCGCTGTCATAGTCCAGCAATTCTGCAGCCCCCATGGAGCGGGCCACGACCACAAAATCCTCACCCTTGTTTGCGGGATTTTCATCATCGCCGATCAGTTCTTTCATCAATCTGCGAGACAGATCGTCGAGATCGGTCAGACGTTCCCGCAAATAGGGATCGGCGGAGCGCATCAGCCGGGAGCGATTCTCCTGGCTGACCTTTTCCGTTGCAGCTTCTGCTGTCAGGCCCTGACCGATAGCTTCTTCAATGCGCCTGACCCAGCCGCGATCATTGGCGAACATGCGATAGCTTTCCAGCACTTCGACATGATCGTCACCCTCATCACCGTCTGTCTTGTCAATGCTGCGGGCCAGCATTTCATCTACTGATGTGCGGACGCTTTTCACCGCAGATGCAAGGCGATTCATTTCAACATTTTCATCATCACCAAACAGGTGCTCAACCACCACCCGCGGCTCGTGCAATACAACCTTGCCTACCCCAATTCCAGGAGAAAATCTGACCCCGGAAAGGCTCAGGGAGCCGGATTGGTCCAGTTCGGTACCCTGTTGGGCCAGACCCTTGAGGTCACCGGAAGCAACCAGATCCGACAGGACCATTGCCGCCGTCTCAAGTGCTTCCACCTCTTCATCGTCAAACACCTTGATATCGGTGGTCTGGACAACAAGCACTCCCAGTGGCCGACCGGCCCGTTTCATGGGCACGCCAAGGAAGCTTTTGTAAAGTTCCTCCCCGGTTTCCGGCAGATAGGCAAAGGCTGGATGTTTTTCAGCCTCTGCAAGATTGAGCGGGCGTCCGGCCGCTGCAATGGTGCCCACAAGCCCTTGCCCCACACTCAATTGCGACAGGTGCACGGCTTCTGCTTTCAAGCCATAGGTGCCGAAGAGTTCAAGAACATCATCTGCGCGGCGCACATAGACTGAACACACCTGCGCCGACATTGCGCTGGCAATCTGCTGCACAATGCGATCGAGCCGTTCCTGAGGCCCAAGGGGTTCCGCCATCGCTTCGCGAAGGTATTTCAGCAGAACCCGTGGACCAGTTTTCTGGCCAAGCATGACGGATTCCCTATGAACTCTGTTTGCTAATCTTTATCCAGACCGTAGACCGAATGCAAAGTCCGCACGGCAAGTTCTGTATAATCCTGGTCCAGGAGGATGGATATCTTGATCTCGGAAGTGGTGATCGCCCTGATGTTTATACCCTTGTCGGCCAGCGCCTGAAAAGCTGTGGATGCAACACCTGCATGGCTGCGCATTCCTATGCCAATGACTGAAATCTTGACCATGCCCGGGTCAGACTGGACAACTTCATAACCAATCTGGTCCTTTGACGCTTCCAGCGTGCGCAGCGCCTTGTCCAGATCGCCTGCAGGCACGGTGAATGTCATGTCGGTTACACTGCCGTCTTCAGAAACATTTTGCACAATCATATCAACATTGACGCTGGCATCGGCCAGCGGTCCGAACACGGCGGCTGCAATTCCAGGTCGGTCAGAGACGCGCCGCAGGGAAATCTGCGCTTCATCCTTGGCATAGGCAATTCCGGTGACAGTTTGCTGTTCCACTATTTCGTCCTCGTTGCAGATCAGGGTTCCCGGCGGGTTGGCCCCTTCCGTTGAATCAATGGATTGAGGGTCATCAAAGCTTGAGCGCACAAAGGTCCTCACCCCATGTACCATGGCCAGCTCTACAGAGCGAACCTGCAATACTTTGGCACCCAGAGAGGCCATTTCCAGCATCTCTTCAAATGTAATCTTGTCAAGCCGACTGGCTGAGGGCGCAATACGCGGGTCGGTTGTGTAGACACCATCAACATCGGTGTAGATATCACAGCGGTCTGCCTTGACCCCTGCTGCAAGGGCAACTGCGCTTGTATCCGACCCACCACGGCCAAGTGTTGCTATCCTGTTATCCGGCGCGACCCCTTGAAAACCAGCCACAACTGCCACCTGTCCGTTGGACATACGAGATACCAGTTCAGAACCGTCAATATCGGCAATGCGCGCCGCACCGTGAGAATTATCGGTGTACACGGGAATCTGCCAGCCCAGCCAGGAGCGAGCATCAACACCCATGGATTGCAGTGCGATGGCCAGCAATCCACTTGTCACCTGTTCACCGGACGCAACAATGGAATCATACTCCCGGGCGTCAAAGATCGGAGCATTGGCGCCGGTAACCTTCGGCATCTGGTTGACCCATCCAACGAGTTCGTTGGTTTTGCCAGCCATGGCCGACACCACAACAGCCACTTCGTGGCCGGCATCGTGCTCACGCTTCACATGACGGGCTACATTGTAGATCCGCTCAAGATCGGCAACCGACGTGCCGCCAAATTTCATCACCAGCCGGGCCATGAATTACAGTCACCTGATTAAAAGTCGCGACCTGTCACCTTGAACAGGTCAAATTCTGGTGCTGCCTTAAAGCAAGCAAGACGGAAGGGCAACGGAGTTCATCGGGCTAATGCACTAGGCTGGCGCACAAGGGCTGTCTTCAGTTTGAAGAGCTGGGGATTTGAACCAGTTCGCGATCGGTGCGCCGGGTCAGTAGTTGCGGTGGGCCGTCGCGGATCACGATGTTTTCTTCGTGAACAAGCACACCACCACCGTCCACTGTCATGCTGGGTTCAAGCGTAAGAACCGCACCATCGCGCATAACCGTTTGATCCCAACCGATCAGTGACGGAAATTCGGTCAATTGCATGCCCAGACCGTGACCAAACCGGCCAACATTGCCCTCTGCGGAGAAACCCGTGACGGCTGTCATGGCCCCATATATCTGTGCAGCTGTGGCGCCCGGACGGGCCGCAGCCAGGCCTGCCTTTGTTGCCTGCCAGAGAGTTTCATGAGCGTCACGCACCTCTTGAGACGGTTCTCCGACAGAGAAATTGCGGTCAAAATCACAAAAATAGCCTTTCAGGCTCGCCCCGGTATCCAGCATCAGGACATCACCTGCCTGAATTTGCCTGTCTCCAGGTGGCGAGATCACGTCATCATAGCCCAAAGGCCCTGCCCCACCCACCAGATATGGCACATCTTCTGCTCCTTGCCTTAGCAGTTCAATCTTGAACCGGCGGACCACTTCTT
>JBPCWM010000193.1:0-5241 GCA_051009515.1 Rhizobiaceae bacterium
TCACAATTGTATCCAACAGGTGATAACCATCATCACGCTGCCCGACCACATGAAGTGCAAGGTTTATTTTGGCCCGTGCCAGGAACTGCAAACTAATCACCCCTTGTTGGGATCGGATTCCTCTGCCAGTTCCCGACGCTCAACTTCATCCAGACCCACCTCGAGCTTTTCCTCAATGCGGGCCACGTCGGCTTCAGGAGGGTCAAGTGCCAGTGCATGTTGCCACTGAAATGTAGCTTCAAGTTTGCGCTTGGATTTCCAATAGGCATCGCCCAGATGGTCGTTGATTGTCGGGTCACCGGGGCGCAATTCAACGGCACGTTCCAGTTCCAAAACGGCTTCCTCGATTCGACCAAGCTTGTAATAAGCCCACCCCAGACTATCGACCATATAGCCATCATTTGGTCGCAGGTTGACGGCCTTTCGGATCATGTCCAGTCCCTCCTGCAGGTTCATGTCCATGTCTACCCAGGAATATCCCAAATAGTTCAATACACTTGGGTGGTCGGGATAGAGTTGCAGCGCTTTTTTGAACGCTGCTTCAGCTTCAGGCCACTGTTTGGTGCGTTCATAGGCAATGCCCTGTCGATAATACAGGTTCCAATGCATGCGAGTTGGAAATTTGATACGTGCAATTATGCGATTGTAGATTTTCAATGCTCCGGCGAAATCTTCATGCCGGGCAAGAACAGCACCATATGAAAGATGGGCAACCAGATCATCCGGGTCTTCATCAATCAGCTTGTCGAGTTCGACTACAGCTTCTTTCCTGAGCCCCATCTCATCCAGATTAAGTGCGCGTTCCAACTGCGCAATCCGGTAATAGGGAGATGCAGGTTCAATATTTGTGAAAAGCGAATTTGCTCGCTCAAGCATGCCCTGATCATCGAAGAGTTCACCCAGTTGCGCTGTGATCGCGTCGACCTGAGGTGCAAGCGTGGCGGCTAATTGCAGGTATATTCTGGCAAATTGCTGCCCACCTTCGCGATTGATTGCCGTTCCGAGGTTGAGAAACACTTCTGCGGCACCAATCTGCGGTGTTGCAGTTGCTGGTTCAAGCGGTTGCTTTTCTTCGAGCCGGGTTTGCATGTCTTCAAAGATTGGATTCTGGGGCAGGCGCCTCAGACTTTCAAACACCACATTTCTGGCGGCTTCCAGATCACCGGCCTTTGCATGGGCTCGAGCCAGCGCCTCCATAATGCGAATATAGGTGTCATTTGCTGCCTGACCACCGGCCCTGTTATCGTAGGCCGTCTGCAATCTCCTGATGGCACCTTCAGTATCACCACCATTCAATGCGATCAGCCCACCATGATATTGCACAAACAGATCAAACCATGCCGGGCCCTTGAGGCCATCGACGGTTTCAAGCGCAGTAGCCAGATCGCCGCTGCCCAATTGCACCCAACTCAGCACCAGACCGGCCATCAACCTGTCAACTGCACTGCGCCAATCCTTTGAAAGACGACGTTTGGCTCCTGCCCAGTTCTTTTTACGAATATCTTCGACTGCAAGCACAAGATCGACAATTTCTGAAGTGTTGCCAGCCTTGGAAATTTCGTTGCCCAGTTCAACCCCTTCGGCAAAATCACCATTGCCAATGAAGCTCAAGAATCCTTTGATCTTGAGGGATGTGTTTTCCGGGTCCAACGCTATTGCTCTGCGATAGAATGCGGCGGCGCTTTCAGTGTCCCGATCCGTGGCCGCGATGCGTGCTGCCAGATAGTTGCCGGCCAGACTATTGCTCAGCTTCAGCTCGGGGTCAGGTTTGCTTTCAGCGAAAGTTTCAATCGGTTGTGAAACTGTAATAACGGCACAAAGACCGCAAACTGTGGCCAGTAATTTGGACTTGAGGAGCACATTATTCATAGGCGTTCGCTATTCTTTATATCATCAAGGTGCAATGCGTCGGTTTGAACCTTGGGCTTCTGGCTTTTGGTGTGATGTAACACGATTCGGACTCAAACATGGCGGTTTTAACAAATTGCCACAAGGTGCTGAAAAACTTCCAATAACCTTCAATCACGACATCGTAGGTAAACATCGGCTAGCTCACCCGCCGAACGCAGAATTCGACAACTTCCAGCAGCGCATCCTTGTAGGCACTTGCAGGGAGAGGAGCCAGGGCGTCCTTTGCAATTTCTCCATAATGCCGCGCGCGGGCCACCGTGTCATGCAGAGCCCCATGCCGGTCCAGCAGCGCCATGGCTTTCGCAAGCGAGTCTTCACTAGTCACGTCGCTCTCCATGGCGACACGCCAGAATTCCCGCTCTTCATTGTTGCCTCGCCGATAGGCCAACAACACTGGCAATGTGACCTTGCCTTCAAAAAAGTCATCGCCCACGTTCTTGCCAAGCTCAGCTTTTGAACCGCCATAATCCAGAGCATCATCAACCAGTTGAAACGCAATGCCCAGATTCAAGCCATAGGAGCGAAATGCATCTCTCACCGGCTTGTCTGCGCCCGCAAGAATAGGCCCGACTTCACAGGCCGCAGAAAATAGCGCTGCGGTTTTACCGCGGATAACCGCAAGATAGTCGTCTTCTGTTGTTTCCATGCTCTGTGCTGCCGCCAGTTGCATCACCTCACCTTCGGCGATGACAGTCGATGCCGTTGACAGGACGTCCAATGCTTCAAGCGAACCCGCATCTACCATCATGCGGAAAGCCTGACCCAGAAGAAAATCACCAACGAGGACACTGGCCTGATTCCCCCATACAATGCGGGCCGACTGTTTGCCTCGTCGCATGTCACTTTCATCGACAACATCGTCATGCAACAGAGTGGCGGTGTGCATAAATTCCACGCTGGCTGCCAGCGTGACATGGTGATTGCCCTCATATCCGCACATATTGGCTGCTGACAGAGTCAACATTGGTCGCAGACGCTTGCCGCCTGAATCTATGAGATGCTTGGCAACTTCTGGAATCATTTCAACATCCGAACCCGCCTTGGACAGGATCAGTCGATTTACGCTGGCCATATCGTCAGCAGTAAGATTCACAAGAGTTTTGACGCTCGCTTCTGATTTCTTGGCGTCGTCAATTGCTACCACTACACCCATTATCGAGGACCATTGCTGCTAATAAATACAGTATGGTGATATGATGTCCGCCCGTTTGACACAAGTGCAACAGGGTCGCACACCCGATTGTGAGTGCAGTTTAAAGCCTGGTTTTTCAGGTTGTGGGGCCATGCGATGTTTACGCCATCAATCAAACTTTGGTGTTGTCGATATTCAATTGATGTTATTGATGCTAGCCCAAGTGTCGGTGGCCCTGGCGTAGATGCCGGAAATATGGAGTGATTGTCGTTTTATGGAAGAACTGCTGAGAACCAACAATCATGTCACTGTCTCTTTCGCACAGGCCCTGTTGTCGGAGCAGGGGATTATACACTTCGTTGCGGACCAGCACATGAGCATTGTGGATGGATCATTGGGCATTTTGCCAAGGCGCATCATGGTGGACGGTGACAGGTTGAAAGAAGCGCGCAAGCTTCTGCAGGATGCGGGACTGGGGGCCGAACTCCCCGACAAGCCTGTACGCCCGGTTGAGTAGGCCGCAGGCAGGACCAACGATGCAAGAACGGAACAACAGGCCAGTTAACGCTGAAACAAGTCTGGATTATTTTCTGGATCATGGATTTGCAGCTTTTCAGTTGAAAAATGAGGGACATCGCTCCGGTCTGGATGCAATTTTTCTGGCAGCGACACTTGACGCGGAATCAGCAGGGCAGATTGCAGATTTTGGAGCGGGAGCAGGTGTAGTCGGGCTGGCGGTTGCCCACAGGTGCCCCAAAACAATTGTAGATCTCTACGAAATTGATTCCGAACTGAGTGCATTGACTGCCCAAAGCCTCAATCTTGATGAAAATAACCGTCTGGGGGAGCAGGTGCGGAATTTGTGTTGCGATGTTGGTGATGCCGCGCGCATGCTTGACCTGGCTGGTTTGCAGCAGGGCAGCTATGACTATGTGCTGGCCAACCCTCCTTTCAACGATAGTGGCCACAGAATTTCCCCGGACCAGCGCCGGGCCGGCGCGCATATGATTTCCGGCATTGATATGAACCAATGGGTCAGGTCTGCCCACCGCCTGCTGCGCCATCGTGGAAGGTTCAACCTGATCATACGCCCATCCAATCTGGATGATTATCTCAGCGCATTGCGCGGCAGGTTTGGGGGAGTTGATGTACTGCCCCTCCATTCGAAAAAGAGTGCTCCGGCAAACAGGCTTCTGGTTGGGGCTAAAAAGGGTAGCAAAGCTCCAATGCAAATTTTACCCTCGTTCACCATTCACCGTTCTGATGGATCATTTACCCATGCTGCAAAGGCAATTCTCAAAGGGCAAGAAACGGTTGGATTGCTGGCTTGAAATTTCACCTTGCAAACCACAGTTAGGCATGAACGAATTGATCAAAAAGGACTGACACATTGGCTGGCCTGCTTACTAAATTTCTCCCTGCAAAATTGCGCGCAAAAATGGGTGCAGATGCCCCTGTCATTCCTGTTGTAAAACTTGGGGGGGCGATTATGGACGGTGGCAGCGCCTTCCGGCCTGCATTGAATATCGGCTCCTGTTCGATCAGGCTGCAGAAAGCCTTTGAGACAAAAGAGGCTCCAGCTGTTGCAATCATCGTCAATTCCCCGGGCGGGTCTCCCGTCCAGTCGCGCTTGATATATCGCCGTATTCGTGATCTGGCCAAGGAGCACAACAAGAAGGTGCATGTCTTTGTTGAGGATGCGGCTGCGTCTGGCGGGTACATGATTGCCTGTTCCGGCGATGACATAACTGTTGACCCATCCAGCATCGTTGGTTCCATTGGAGTAATCTCCTCCAGTTTCGGATTTGTGGATGCGATTGCCAAAATTGGAGTCAAACGCCGCGTCTACACTGCCGGTCAGAACAAATCGGTGCTTGATCCGTTCCTGCCTGAGAAAAAGGCCGATATAGACCGTTTGAAGTCCCTGCAGCTTGAAATCCACCAGGTGTTCATTGATCTGGTCAAGGAGTCCCGCGGGGATCGATTGGTGGAACACAAGGACATGTTCACGGGCCAGTTCTGGACAGGACTCGCTGCCAAAGAGCTTGGTCTTGTTGATTCAATCGGTGATCTGCGCTCTTCGCTCAAGGACCGTTATGGTGAAAAGGCCAAAATCAAGCTGCTAGAATCCAAAAAGGGATTGTTCGGAAATCGCCCTGCGCCGGGTATTTCGGCTATTACCGGACTGGAAACTGATG
>JBPCWM010000194.1:0-3096 GCA_051009515.1 Rhizobiaceae bacterium
TCGGGTAGGGCTTTCTCCCGATCGCAAGACTGTCCCGTACAACCGGAAAATGGCCATGAACAAATGTGAACCCGACAGGGACTGCCCGTCGTGCCAGCGTCTGGTGGATTTTCGTCATCATCATCGCGAGCTCAATCCGGACTTCCACAACGCACCAGTGCCCACTTGGTATCCAGACCAAACTCATGGTGGCATGGATGCTGTGCGCTTGATGATTATCGGTCTGGCTCCCGGTTTAAAGGGTGCCAATCGGACGGGTCGTCCATTCACCGGCGATTGGGCTGGAGATTTGCTTTATGCAACATTGTGCAAATTCGGCTTTGCCGAAGGTCGTTATGCAGCAGAAGCCGATGATACTCTCAAATTGCGCAATTGTGCTATCACCAATGCCGTGCGGTGTGTCCCACCTCAAAACAAACCCGTGGGGGCGGAAATAAATGCGTGTCGCCCCTA
Organism: Rhizobiaceae bacterium; assembly: GCA_051009515.1. Classification (GTDB taxonomy): domain Bacteria; phylum Pseudomonadota; class Alphaproteobacteria; order Rhizobiales; family Rhizobiaceae; genus Pseudahrensia. Next base: position 454 of record JBPCWM010000194.1, read on the forward strand.
TCTGGTCAATACGCTTGATGAACTGAAAAATCTGCGTGTTCTGGTCACTCTTGGCAAAATCTCTCATGACAGCACCGCACGAGCGCTCGGCGTCCGGGTTGCTTCGGTGCCTTTTGCCCATAATGCAGAATTTAAGATGGGACAGTTTACTGTTCTGTCCAGCTATCATTGCTCAAGATACAACACGAATACAGGCCGGTTGAGCGAAGAAATGTTTGAAGAAGTTTTCGCCAATGTGCTCAAATTGGTTGATGAATCTCCTTGATACACCACATGAAGTTTGCGAGATGCGGCAATGCGTGTGTGACCCAAACTTAATTTGATCTTGCCGAACCAACTGTCAGTCGGCATAACCCCGCAAATCGTTCCGGTTGTTCACCGGCCTCTAATTAAAGGAAGCGGTCCATTGGCCAGCAAAAACAAAGCTAAGGAAGAAAATGCGATCTGGGAAACGGTCTCGGTGGTCCTTCAGGCCTTGCTGCTTGCAGTCGTGCTGAGAACCTTCCTGTTCCAGCCGTTCAACATTCCTTCCGGCTCTATGAAACCGACCCTTTTGGTCGGAGATTATATTTTCGTTTCCAAATGGAGTTACGGCTATAGTCGCCATTCCATGCCGTTCAGCCCAAATATTTTCAGTGGCCGGATTTGGGGAAGTGACCCGGAACGCGGTGACGTTGTCGTATTCAAATATCCTGGCGACACCAGTAAGGATTATATCAAGCGAGTCATCGGCCTGCCTGGCGACCAGGTGCAGTTGAAGCAGAGTGTGGTTTATATCAATGGCCAACCCATTCCTCGGGTTCAGGAAGGCTATTTCACGGACGATGATTCGGGAGTGACGGTGCCGATCTATGTGGAATCCCCCTCAAGTGATCGATCCTACCAGACAATCGATATCCAACCCAACAATTACGCAGATGACACACCTTTGTTCGTGGTTCCGGAAGGGCAATATTTCTTCCTGGGTGACAATCGGGACAATTCAGCTGACAGTCGATTTGACGTCGGCATGGTTCCGGCCGAAAATCTTGTCGGCAAGGCGCAGGTAATCTTTTTGTCTTTGAAGGGGGGAGCCGCAGCCTGGCAGATTTGGAACTGGCCAACCAGCATGCGCTGGAACCGTATTTTCGACGGATTGTAGCCCATGGTAACAGCGCGGATCTCGGCGCAGAAAATCAGCGAACTCGAAGACCGTATTGGTCACCGATTCAAAGACCATGCGAGGCTCGTGCGGGCACTGACCCATTCCAGTGCGACCAAGAGTTCCGGCAATGTTTCGCATTATGAGAGACTTGAATTCCTCGGCGACCGGGTGCTTGGTCTGTGCGTTGCTGAATTGTTGTTTGAAAAATACCCGACAGCGCAGGAAGGCGAACTGTCTGTGCGACTCAACGCGCTGGTCAGCGGTAAAACCTGTGCAGAGATTGCTGATGAACTGGGGTTGCATCAATTCATTCAGGCTGGAACCGATGTCAAGCAATTGACTGGCAAGCGAATGCGCAGCGTACGCGCTGATGTTACGGAATCTTTGATTGCCGCGATATATCTGGATGGTGGCATCGAGGCGGCCAAAGTATTTGTGCAGCGTTTTTGGAAGTTGCGTTTGAAAGAGGAGGGTGGCGCCATTCGCGATAGCAAAACCGCACTCCAGGAATGGGCTCACACCAAAAACGGAGCGACTCCGACTTACAAGGTAGCGAAACGCAGCGGCCCTGACCATGACCCGACTTTTGTGGTAGAGGTGGAAATCGACGGAATCAAAGGCGCATCGGGCAAGGGGCGTTCCAAGCGTGCAGCAGAGCAGGCTGCCGCTCAGGCCATTTTGTTGCGCGAAGCTGTCTGGCTGCAAACTGCAGACGGAATCATCAGGGAAAATAAATTGTGAGCGACAATCAAATATCGCAGAAGAGCGGTAGTTCCGAAGGGCACGTGCCGGACCAGGCTCATCAACGGGCGGGCTTCGTGGCCTTGATCGGTGCTCCCAATGCCGGCAAGTCAACCCTGATCAACCAGCTTGTGGGCACAAAAGTGTCTATCGTCAGTCACAAGGTTCAAACGACCCGCACAGTTATCCGTGGCATTGCCATGCATAACGACAGCCAGATCATTTTTGCAGATACGCCTGGCATTTTCCAACCAAGACGCAGGCTGGATCGCGCCATGGTCGATGCGGCTTGGGGTGGAGCAAAAGACGCGGATATCGTCTGTCTGCTTATAGACGCCGAGCGAGGTATAAAAGGAGATGCCCAGAGAATTCTGGACAATCTCGCCAATGTAAATCTGCCGAAAATCCTTTTGCTCAACAAGATAGACCGTGTTGATCCAAAACAGTTGCTTGCACTTGCGCAGGAGGCCAATGAACGGGTCGACTTTGATCAGACCTTCATGATTTCCGCATTGAAGGGAAGTGGATGTGAGGATTTTTTGAATCACCTTTCCAAGTCTTTGCCGTTGGGGCCCTGGCTATATCCGCCGGATCAGGTATCGGACTTTCCGATTAAAATTCTCGCTGCGGAAATCACGCGCGAGAAACTGTTTTTACGTCTGCATCAGGAATTGCCCTATTCGGCCCATGTGGAAGTTGAAGGTTGGGAAGAACGCAAGGATGGCAGCGTCAAGATTGATCAGGTGATCTATATTCAG
>JBPCWM010000195.1:0-6438 GCA_051009515.1 Rhizobiaceae bacterium
GCACCGCGCAAGTGTTCAAATTGTCGCCATCGTGTTCCTGGCAATTTTGTTGCGACGCTGCAGGATGCGACAATTGGCGAGCTTGATTGGTGCCGAAAAAAGGGATTCCAAATACCATCAACAATCAAATAGCCGTTCGAATTCGGACCTCATATTAGTTAGGTGCTACAAATAATGCGATCGTGAATGGACTGAGGTTGAAAATCGCCTAAAATAAACCGCAAGTTTTGGTTCGGTTCCGCGTACCGCAAGGCTCTGGTGATGAAAGGTAATGTTAGGCTGAGATCGCCGCAATCTTCGCCAAGCCGCTTATGATTTATCGACAAAAACCACGAAGGCAAAAGGACGTATTGATATGACACATCTTGTACACACCCGCCGCGCTTTGCTCATTGGCGCTGGCGTCATGGGTGCTTCCGCGGCCAGTGGACCACTGGGCCTCGTGACTCAATCATTTGCATCCACCAGCTTCCTGCCAACCAGGACCATGCGCGGGGGCAGCAACAATTACAGCCCCAATGCACCACTGGTCGATAATCTGGGGAGCGGGTTCATTATGTCTGGCCGAGTTTTGAAGGCTGGAACAGGTGAACCTTTGGAAGGCGTGCGAATCCAGATCTGGGCTGCGACAACGCGCGGGGGTGAGCGGGAGCCGTCCAATCACGGAAGTGTATTGACCGCTGCGGACGGAACCTATCGGCTGGAAATGGAACAGATTGTCCCAAATTTTGGCCAGCCCCACGCTCATCTGGCCTATGATGATCCTGAGTTTGAGACTGTGTTTCTGCGGCCGGTTATGCCGAGCCGTCACGACACCAGCCTTCAGGCTGATTTTGTTTTGGCGCCAGCCTGATTGCATGGCCGCATCCACGCCTGTTTCGCTTTCGGGGAAGCTTATCCGGATCGCGGTTTGGGCAGGGCTTTCCTGTGCCACAATTGGCCCGGTAATTATTGCCGCTTTTAGTCCCCTGCTTGATTATAGATCGGCGGCTTATGTTGTGGCCGGTCTGTCCGGTGCATCAGCGCTCGCCTTGATGCTGCTTCAACCCTTGCTGGCGGCCGGATATCTTCCAGGCCTGCGTCTCTTCCAATCGCGCAATCTTCATCGTTGGATAGGGATGGTAATCGTTGCTGGAGTGGTCTTGCATATCGGGGGTCTCTACCTCACCAGCCCACCGGATGCACTCGATGCACTTTTGCTGGTCTCTCCCACGCCGTTTTCAGTTTATGGCGTGATTGGCATGTGGGGCCTCGTTGTTACGGTCTTGCTGGTGATGTTGCGCGACCGCTTGGGTTTGCGGCCAAGACTTTGGCGCACTGTCCACAATGGGGTAGTGACAGTGGTCGTGGCCTCAAGTGTTGCTCATGCGCTGATGATTGATGGCACGATGGGTTTCCTTTCAAAACAATTGCTCTGTGTTGCGATCATAGTGGTCTTGGCTTTAGTGACCTTGAATCTTCGGATCATCAGACCAATGATGCAAAAGCGAACCTGATCGCCTTGAGCCAATTGGGCCGCATTGGGAAAAAAGACGTTCTGCACCTCTTTGCTTCGTGGTTCGTCGCACCTGCAGCGGGATGTAGCAACAGGACTGCTAATGAATGAAAACAAAACGAAACCGGGACGAGAGTCAGTCAGTGCGTTTGTTGCATCTATCGAGCATGAGGGGCGAAAGGACGATGCGCAAAGTTTGCTAGAGAGTTTTGCGAGGGTAACGGAGCTGACCCCCCGCATATGGGGTAAAAGTATCGTTGGTTACGGGCAATATCACTACAAATACAAATCGGGCAGGCAGGGAGATTATTTTCTGACCGGTTTTGCCCCCAGACAGTCTGCAATGACGATTTATGTCATGCCGGGCTTCAAAAAATATGGCGGACACTTGCAGCGGCTGGGGCCACATCGCCATTCGGTTTCCTGTCTCTATATATCGAGTATGAATAGGATCGACTTGACGGTTCTCGAAGACATGATCTGCGATAGCGTGCAACGGATGAAAGAGATGTATGAATGGAAGCCGTGACTGAATTCAGTTGGTTAGCTGGCGGAACTGAGCAGATCGACAATAGTGCCGCTGTGACCGGTTTGATGAACAAAGATTGAGATAGGTTTAGAACTGCCTCTTATCATATGGGCTCCGGCTGGCATGAAATCCGGTGGTGAACCGGCCTCGGCAAAGCATTCTTGCGAAACCGAGACAACAACGTCTTCGCCCTCGATTATGCTCTTGCCGAGCTGCTCAATTCGATTGGCTACATTTACCGTATGGCCGATGACTGTGTAGTTGGTACGATCATCACCACCGATATTACCAACAATAGCGCGCCCGGAGTGAATACCTATTCTCAGTTGCAGACATCGCAGGCCTGCATTGCGTCGTTCATTACACTCCGCTTCAAAAGCCTGTTTTATGGCAATGGCGGCTTCAATCGCATGGGCAGCGTGATCATCGTCTGTTTCTGGCGCTCCCCAAAAGGCCATGACCCCATCACCTAGATATTTGTCCACGGTGCCATGGCTTTGCGCCACTTTGCGGGAAATCAATTCGAAATGATTGTTGAGCATGGTGGTGATGGCTGCAGCATCCATCTGCTCCGAGCCGGCGGTGAAATCTGCAATATCCGTGAACATTACAGTTACGGGCCGTTCTACTGGACGGGTGACTTCATTACCGGACTCAAGAATACGGCGCACCAGTGTTTGGGGAACATATTTGCTGAACTGGGATAGTGCCGTGTGCATGGAGTTGATACCGTTGGACTGAATGTTCAGCTCCTTCACCCTTGATGACGGTAGAGGATCGAATCCTTCCAGTTCAAGACGCGAAAACCGGTTTGTGGCATCGGCAATACGCCGCATCGGTTTGGTCAGAATGTGGGCAAGTACGATTGCTGCAATCAATGTGAGCAGCAGGGCCGCAAATCCTATGAACGCAGAAGTGCCGGCGCGCCGCAGTTCGTCTGTAATGTCGGCCTCACGGAAGTAGGCCCCCAATGTGTAAGGGGTCTCTGAGAAAATCTTGACCGGCTTGGTGATGTAGAAAAAACCTCCCGACTCATTTCGGGAGCCGTGCACCTGATAGCCACTTCCTTCCGGAAGGTTTTCGACAAACCCACGCAACGTTTTAGCTTCAGAAAATTGTTTCATCGCAAGTGCCGGAAACTGCGAGACTTCCAATTGAGGATTGCCACGAAATAGGCCTGACCGGGATGAATGGGCGATAAGCTTTCCACTATCATCGAGAACAAACGCTGTGGTTTTATCGTCGGTCGCTAGTGAGGAAACCAACCTGTTTACTGAACGCCCGCCGATCGTCGCCTTGATTTGGGCAACCATCTGATCACCCGAATAAAGATTCTGCACTATATCATGAAGCAGGCGGTTTTCCCGGATCACACCTCCGATCCACACCGGATCGCCAGTCGGCGAGAGAGCACTGTTTTCGACAATTTTTCCCCAATCATCACCAAATCGCGGGGGCAAGAGTTTCACCGTGCCATCAACGGTTCTGTAGTAGCCCGTCACCTGACCAAACCGGTCGATAATCTGAATGGCCTCAATCACCTGCACCAAGCTGAGACTGGAATTGATCATTTTTCGACGGTCAGCTGCGCTGTTGATGTCATATGCACCGGTATCATGCAGTTTCTTCAAGCCGGAAACAGCAAATTCAACCTGATCCATTTCGTTGGATATCGCGCGTTCCATGCTCGCGATCATCTGGGTCGTCTGTTCATTTAGCAGCGAAAATGTATTTTTGAAATTCGCCTGTACTGACATGAACAGCACGCCGCCAATCGACAGCAACACGAGGCCGCCGAAACCAAGCGTCATCAGCCAACGAAGTGTAATCGTGCGCTTTGGTTTTTGTTGTTTTGGTTCAACGCTGGTCAGGTTCAATGTGCATATCCGGCAATGGAGATCCGGCGCAGCTTATCAGGTGAGCCGAGAAGGTGGAAAGTGTAATTAATGGTTCAAGGGCCATTATGAATAAAGTTTAACCTCAACGGTGGCATTATCGGCACTTTGTGACTACATGACCTTGCAATCCGGTCTGGCTGGCGACGGGGCATTTCCAATTTCTATTTGCAGCCAGTTTGGGTTTTTGGACAACCGCAGTTTTAGGTGAACATTTCCATGGCAATGATGGAGCAACAGTTGGATTTGAATGGCCTGCGTGATTTCTGCGCCAGGCTTGTCCCTCAATTGCAGGCAGGGGACAATCTCTTGCTGCATGGTCCAATGGGGTCCGGCAAAACCCAATTTGTACAATTTTTGGTTCAGGAACTCGGGTCGGATGATACCGTGACAAGCCCGACCTATGGGTTGGCCAATTTCTACGACACGTCCACGATGCCGGTTCTGCATATTGATACCTATCGGTTACAGAATGCGGCAGAATACCATCAACTGGGGTTGGACGAATTCTACGATTCTCATCTGACCCTGGTTGAATGGGGAGACAAGGTTGCAACTGACTTTGACGACACGCTTAATGTCAGTTTCGCTATCCTCGTCGATGGGAAAACCGAGGTTGAAGAATCCCTCGATATGAACTCCGACCTCATTCAATCCCCGAGAGCCGTAACATTCGAATGGACAGCACCCCGCTGGGGTCCGGTTTTGCAAAGCGTCATGGAGCAGACGAAGTGAGGGCCGGTGATGTATAGGCTGATTATCGAAACCAGCAATCTTGACTTTCAAACGGCGTTGCATGACGGCGCGCAATTTGCCTACCGTTCAGATCAGGATGACGAAGCAAATGGCATGGAACTGTCTGGCCAGTTGAAACGTGGCCTTGCTGCTTCTGGAACCCAGATGTCCGACATTGGCGAGATCATTGTGGATGTGGGCCCCGGGGGACTGACCTCGACCCGGTCTGGAATAGCATTTGCTAATGGACTCACCTTTGCGCTGAAAATTCCGATTGTCGAAGTCAACTCTCTGGAACTCATGGTCTTGCAGGCCGGTTTGGACACCCACGAAAACGTTGTTTCTGCCAGGCGATCAAATGACGGCAAGTCATTTCTGGGGTTTTATCATTCCGGAAAGTGCCAGCACTTGGCTCTGGGGGTAGCTGAAGATCTTGTACTGGCCAGGAACTGGCAAAATGACGCGATAACATGGGTTGGACCAGTCCCGAAGAACTGGGATGATATCGATGGGCAATTCAATATCACCAGGATTGATTTGCAAAGTTCCGGACTGGAAGCCTTTGCTGCTATAATCGCTGATGAAGGTTTCGCGGCCCGTCCGCGATTGACCGCGGCTGGCCCAATCAATGAAACTATCAGGTGATTAGCGATGAAATTGGACGTTTTGCAAAGGTCTGATGAACAAACACTTGAGCAGGCAGTTTCGTGCCTGAATGAGGCGGGTGTTATTCTGGTTCCAACGGACACAGTATATGGGCTCGCCGTATTGCCTGCATTTGCGCGTTCCGTGAAGCGGTTGTTTGACATCAAGGCGCGACCCGATACGGTCAATCTACCAATAATGGTTGCCAATGCCGGACAATTGACAGGTCTTGGCGCTATTGTCAGCGATAAGGCCAGAGCGCTGCTCGAGTCCAGCTATGTGCCCGGTGCTGTGACACTAGTATTTGGGCTGGATGCCAACGCAGCTCCCGATTGGCTGTCAGGCCGTGAGGAGATAGCAGTGCGCCTGCCTGATGATCCTTTACTACTCAACATCATCGCCCAAACTGGTCCAATTCTTGCCACCAGCGCCAATCGTCACGGATTGCCTACACCCAACAATTGTCAGGAAATTCTGGATCAATTGGTACTTGCGCCGGATCTGGCAATTGATGGCGGTGAGATCGACACGGTGCCGTCCACAGTCGTAAACTGCAACGCAGTGCCACCTGTCATAGAGCGGGTTGGTGTCGTCAGTGCAGCAGAAATCAATGAGGTTTGGCATGACTCCGGCGAATGATCTTATACTTGGTATTGAGACCTCCTGTGACGATACTTCCCTGGCGCTTGTCGATCAGAACGGCAATGTGATTGCCGACAAGACAATCAACCAATTTGAAATTCATGCCGGGTATGGCGGGGTGTTCCCGGAATTGGCCAGTCGTGCCCATGTTCATGCGCTTATGCCGGCATTGGAAGCCGTTTTGGCAGATGGTGGAATTGAAGGAAAAGACCTGCGTGCCATAGGTGTTACACGTGGGCCGGGTCTGATCGGGTCATTGCTGGCCGGTGTCAATTTTGCCTCTGGTCTCGCCGCGGGCTGGGGTGTTCCCATTTACGGGATCAATCACTTGCGTGGTCATTTGCGCAGTGTTGATCTGGAAGAAAAGCGCCTTGAATATCCAGCACTCGTATTGCTGGTTTCCGGTGGTCACAGTTTTCTGGCTTATCTGGAAGATCAGGATACGATCAAACTGCTTGGTTCTACCCGCGATGATTCCGTCGGCGAATCCTACGATA
>JBPCWM010000196.1:0-9437 GCA_051009515.1 Rhizobiaceae bacterium
AGGTAGTCGAGCTCGATCACCACACCGGGCAAATTCTCAAAAAGGTGAAGGATCTTGGCATCGAAGAAAACACCTTGATTGTTTATACTGTCGACAACGGAGCGTGGCAGGATGTCCATCCCGATGCTGGAATGACCCCTTTCAGAGGGACAAAAGGTACCGTTCGCGAGGGTGCTTATCGTGTTCCATTTTTTGCCAAATGGACCGGCAAGATCAGACCGGATTCGAAGTCTCATGATATCGCAGGAGGCACCGACCTGATGGCCACTTTCGCCCACCTTGCGGGTATATCGCTGCCTACAGAGGACAGGGAAGGCAAGCCTACGATATTTGATAGTATTGATATGGCTCCCATTCTTTTTGGTGAAGCGGAGCCACAGCGCAAAAGTTGGGCATATTTTACTGAAAACGAACTGTCCCCCGGCGCAGTTCGCGTAGGACCATGGAAAGCGGTTTTCAATATACGCGGTGACAACGGCGCAAGAGCTGGTTCGGAAGCACCTGCATCCGAATTGGGCTGGCGCGGCCCCGAGAAATACGTGGCCACTGTTCCACAGGTCTTTAACTTGTGGGAAGATCTGATGGAACGCTACGACATCTTCATGACAACAGGACGCGAAAACACTTGGACAGTGCCGTCACTGATGGGTGAAGCAGAACGTGTGGTCAAAACCTACATTAAGTATCCACCGCGCCCGGTTCAAAGTGAATCATATTCGGGGCCACTGACGCTCAGCCAGTATCACCGCTTCAGCAATGTGCGGGAACAGTTGGAAAAACAAGGTTTCTCGCTTGGCTTGCCCACTGGAAACTGAAGAAGATCGGCCAGGGAGCCATTGGGGCTCCCCGGCAGTCGTTCCCGACACAGCGCACGTCTCGCTAAAACTATTTGGCAAATGGTGAAGGAACCCGCTCTTGGCTGAAAACAATGGTGAGCACCAGGATTCTGATTTTGGCGAGCACTCAATTACAAGAGAGTAAATTTGCCGCCATGTTGCAGGCCGGACGCACAACTGACAGACTGATTGTCGGTGCGAGTCGGGATGCGACAAAGGTGTGCGCCTGCCTTGCCAACATAACGGGTCTGGAGGTTGAATGTGAAAAAGCTAGTTTTTACGATTTCCACTTTGTTTGTCGTTCCACTTCTTGCCGGCCACGCATCGGCCGAAGAGTTCAAAAAATGGGGCGATGCCGGGGACTGGCAAATTTTTGTTGACGCGTCGGTTGGAAACGGCTGCCTGATTGAAAAGACATTTGAGGATGGAAGTCGGATTAGAATGGGGCATCTACCGAAGAAGAAGGGGGCTTATTTGTCGGTCGTCAACAAGTCTTGGACCCATATTGAGGGGGACGATACCGTTACCGTACATTTCGACCTGGATGGGGTCGTGTTTGGCGGAGACGTCGAGTACATAATTGACGGTGATTGGCGCGGAGGATACGCTTATTTCAACAATCCAGCTCTGGTTGATAAATTTTCCGCAAAAAACACAATGAAAATAATCGGCCCTTCAAATGAACCGGTGAGTTATTCATTAAAGGGCACATCAGCTGCGCTATCGGCATTGCAGAAATGTCGCGCTGAAAACGGGAGTTGATTTTGACCCTAGGGCGAATACAAGTTTGATTCTATGATAAAGTTGGGGCAACTATGATTAGGGTATTGGCTTGGGTCGCCGGCATTCTGGTCGGCCTTTTGGCACTTGCGTTCCTTGGCGCATGGCTGTTGCTGCAAAGCCCTTTCTTTTCCGATTATCGACGGAATTTAATTCAGTCTGCCCTGAGCGACGGCATTGGTCAGCCCTTGATCATTCGAGATGATGTCAGGATGCAGATCCGATCGAGGTCAACAGTTTTCATCGGTGGAGTGGAAATACCAAGCGAGAATATTGAAGGCGTGAATCTGGCCCAGTTGGAAGGCGCATCATTCAAGCTCGATCTTCTGGAACTTGTTCGCGGTCGGTTCATAATAGACCAGCTTGAAATATCGAAGCTCCATGTGAACCTGCTGACCGAAGAGGACAGGACTACGAGCTGGACGAAAAGTGACTGGTGGGAAGAGGGAACAGGACGGACCGGTTCTGAGTCTGTTGAACAAAGCGAAGAAACGGAAAATTCCGCAGCGAAGCCCAGCAAGGATTCAGCAGACAGCGAGTCATCAGAAGTCGTCGACATAACGTCACTTGGTGAAAAGCCGCAGACAAGTTTTTTCAAGTTTCTGAGCGACAAAACGGCAAACTTCGATGATTTGCGCCTGACCATCGACAACAAGTGGACGGGCTTTCAGTTCAATTTTGTTCTGAACGCGCTGGCCCTGGAACAGCTCGAAAGAGGTGAGCTTGTCTCATTGGCGAGTGATGGTGAGGTAAATGAACGAAAATTTGCTATCAATGGTCGGTTTCCAAGGAACAGCCAGTTTGAAACGTCGGCGACCTTTGGTGGCACCAAACTTCACATTGAAGGTACGAGTCTTCCCGAGGGACAGGGAGAGGGTTATGTGGCCGATTTGCAATTGGACACAGGTTCAATCGCAGATTTCCTGGAGGCAATTGGACTGCAAAGGGAATTCGACGGGCAGGGCAAACTGCTGGCCAAAATCGATGCCCGGCCGGGTGGTGTCAAAGTCTCAAACGTTGAGATGCAAACGGACTTTGAGAAAGGTCAATCCTTTACTGTTTCCGGTGAGATTGGGAACATTCTGGAACTGGCAGGCGTTAAACTTGAGTTGGCAGCCCGACTGCACCCCGAAGATGAGCCCATTTCCAAAGCCCAGAGCCTGAAAGATCTCCAACTTGTTGATGTAGAAGCCCTGATTGTTAGCAATGATAATGGTCTGGAACTTGAAAATCTGCACATCGGAACCAATGCCTTTGAGCAGGAACTTCGCAATATTGGACCGGTTTCCATTGCTCGTCTTTATCGCAATACGCAAGGTGAACTGAGTGTTGGTGGAGTTGATGTTCAGATCGGGCCAAAAGGGAAGCCTGTGATCAGGGCTAAAGGTGATATTGAGAACCTGCTGGGGTTCACGGGGGTCGAGATTGAGGGGCAGCTGGAGGCAGGTGCCGACTTGCTTCTCAAATCACTGGCCCCTGAACGCGTAGCAGAGTTTGGATCAGTAAGAGGCGAGTTTACAGTGAGCGACGCATCGGGCGAACTGGCAATTACCCGGTTTAGCGGACGATCCTTTGGATCTGACTTGTGGTCGCTGGAATCCAACCTTTCAGTGCGTGATGTCAAGAAACTGTCTGATTTGAAGTTCGATTTTGATCTTGGTGTAGCCGACGGCGCAAGATTTCTGAAAGCTCTGAACCTTGAGCCAGTGGATACGGGAAAACTGCGGCTGGCAGCAGATATCAACGGTGAAAGTCTGAACTTTAACATGGCAGCATCGGCAACCATTGACAAATCACGCCTAGACGCATCGCTCAGGAATGAAACCAGAGAAGAGGCTCAAGTCGTTCGGGGTGACTTGAAAAGCGAAGAAATTCACATCGATGATTTGAGCGATGTTGTTCGAGCGACCCTTCAATTGCGGTCCATGTTCTCCAGGCAGGGTGGCGTTAATCCTGATGTGGAAGTTCAACCTCTGGTTATTGAGGAGGAACCAAAACCCGAGCCAGAAAAGCCCCAAATGCCGAAAAATGTATTGCCTCTGGTCATTGATGAGGATTCAAACGAAGAAGCAAGTTTGCTGAACGGCGAGAATATCTTGCGACGTCTTGACCTTGAATTTGGCATCGACATTAAAAAAATTGTCGGTCAGGAAGGGGTATCCGGTCTCAACAGTGAATTGACCATCAAACAGGGGAAACTGAAATTTGGACCGTTGAAAGCAAATTATGGGGGAGGCAATTTCAATGTCACCGGTGCCGTCGACCTGATCAACAGTCGGGACTTCTTGCAGGTTTCAGGTTCGACAAGTGGATGGGACGTTGGTGAAATACTCGATTCCATAGGGCTGGGTATCGATGCGTACGGACGACTGAATGGTAGTTTCAATGTCCGTGGAAATACCAAATCAATAGCGAGCTTTGTTAATTCCGCTGACGGCAATGTGACTGTTCGAATGACAAATGGTCGAATTGCCACGAGCCTTGTCGAACTGGCTGGTCTTGGAATTTTCAAGTGGCTTTTTTCAGCTGAGTTAAGACAGGGCTATACCGACATTGTATGCATCAACGCGCCCGTTCGCTTAAGCAAAGGTAACGTTTCATCGAGCGCAACCGTGGTGGAAACCAACCGGGTTCAACTCGTTGTCAAAGGACGTGCGAATTGGCGCAACGATACAATTGCCCTGCGTGCAGAACCGCGGCCAGTTGGACGCCCTTTGAGCAGAAGCGCCTTTCCTTTTGAAGTGCGTGGCAAGCTATCGGCTCCAGAATTCAAATTGGACATCGGTGGTTCGCCTGGCCTTGCGTCTGGCCTAGCAATTATGGCACCAAAAACGAACAAGAAACGTTTGCCCTGCGTTCCTGATGCCAAACAACCCGGGGCAAGAACCCAATAGTTGTTCTGAATTTCAAAACGAGGGGTGCAATGATCGAGTGGCTGCGCAAGAATTATGTACCAATTGACGCCATTGGAATAATTGTTGCGGGTGTTATTGCTGCATTTGCTGCCGGCGCAGCCTACGTTCAGTTCACATCACAATGGAGGTTGGAGAATGCAATAGCGGCCAAGGGTGCATACCGTGAATTTTTGAAACTGTCGCTGCAATATCCACAATTTTCCCGCCCGGATTTACTGGGCCGAAAATTCACCCCGACCGAGTACGAGCAATATTTCTGGTACGTAAACGTGATGTCGCAAACGTTTGAAGAAGTTTTTGCCTTTGTACCTGAAGTTGACAACTGGAATTGGATTGCAAGAGAGCAATTCCGATTACACTGTGGCTTCTTTCATGGCGGGGAATATTTGCCCGAGCTCTACTCCAGTAGATTTCAATCTGTGGTATCGGAAGTGCTAGCAAAATACCCGGAAAAAGACTGCTATATAGCTGAATTCAGTTTGCCCGAGGCTAACTGAGCTTTCCGGACCGAACTCAAAAACATCGAGGCCGTGCATACCGTATCATGGCTGTGAAGCGACTTGCACGCTTGCCTGAAAACTTTTGGTCGCTAGGTAGCTTGCCTTTGAACTGAGCGGAGTTCGCGCCGAGATTCCAACTCCACCGCAATTGCTTGTTACCGCTGCCGAAATCCTTTTGCTTATACCGCAAGAGGTGTATTGCCTGCTTGGAATCGAAGCCACTTTGTGTCAAACCGGAGTCGGAACCAGCTTCACGGGTTTGGCTGGTGCAACTTTTGGGGAACAAATTATGAAAAACTGGGTCTTGTTGTTGATCGTGGGAATTCTGTTTGTGATCGCAGGTATTGCGGCGCTGCTGAATCCATTCGCAGCTTCCCTTGCGGTGAATTTCATTGCAGGCTGGTCATTTATTGTTGTCGGCATTTTGCAGATGATTGAAGCAATCAGTGCCGAAGGGTGGGGAGGCAAGCTCTGGAGCCTGCTCCTCGGCGTTGTGTCACTCCTGGTCGGGATCAGTCTTGTGGCCAATCCGCTTGAAGGCGTGGTCTCCCTGACCATCGTGCTTGGTGTTATGTTCCTGATTTCAGGTATCTTTAAACTGATCGTTGGTTTCCGTGTTCATGACAACGTCTTGAAATGGACAGTTGTCCTGTCGGGTGTCATTTCAGCTATCTTGGGCGTTATGATTTTGACGAACTTGCCGGGTGCGGCCGTTATTGCGCTTGGTGTGATGCTGGCAATTGAATTGCTCAGCAATGGTGTAAGCGCAATTTCACTGGCCTTGTCACGCAAGTCCGGCGGCGTGGCAAACGCTTGAGTTCAAGCTGACTCGATCCAAACAAAGGCCCCGCATTGGGTTTCCAATGCGGGGCCTTTTTTAATACGCCAACAGATTTGTACTGTTGGTTCCTGCCTGCAGTCAGGCTGACATTAGTTTGCTGCAGGCACCAGGTTCATTCCGCCAAATCCGGCGGCAACGTTCAATCCGGTCTGACCGCTGACACTGAATGGTTGCAGGACAACAGTATTCTTGCCACCGACCAGTGCATTTGCGCCAACACCCAAACCGACAGTAGCCTGGGCGCTCACACCGGCATAACGACCTTCAAGGGCACCCTTGTCACTCATGACAGATGGGGCAAAAACAGCCCATTTAACGACCGTTCTTCCGGTAATGCCAACGTCCAGTCCAATTTTGGTGGCTGTTCCGACATAGCCCTCAGTTGTTCCATCTGAACGCCGAAAATTACAGGCGAAGTTTTTCCTGG
Source organism: Rhizobiaceae bacterium (assembly GCA_051009515.1). GTDB lineage: Bacteria > Pseudomonadota > Alphaproteobacteria > Rhizobiales > Rhizobiaceae > Pseudahrensia. Next base: position 6,300 of record JBPCWM010000196.1, read on the forward strand.
AACCGATCAGGAGGCCAATACTTGTATCAACAGTACAGGTCAGCATGCCCACCTGGGTGTTTTTTGAGTTCTGCGCCTGTGCAGGCATTGCTGCCAGTGCGGTGCTCGCCAGAACGAGGGCAGGTAATACGCTGGATTTCAGATTCATCGTGATGCTTCTTTCAAGTGTTAAGAGTGGCAGGATGCCTACTAATTCTGATCGACCCTGAATTGGCCGCGGAAAGACCTAAGCCCAACCAATGGCAAGATTGTGATAGAAATCGCCAATCTGAGCTCTGAATTAGAATTAAGAAAGCCATTTTTCAACACAAATCCGCTAATTTTTCAGGAACGCATAACAAAGCAATATAATCTATGTCTATGAGACGCCGGAATATCGGCTTGAAACGCAACGCGGACCGTTATTCAAATCTTGTCGAAACATCCAATTCCCGCATTAGAAATTTGGCTTTGCTTGTCCGCAAACTCAGTTCGTTCGTGACGGCCACCAATTGAGCAACCTTGAATAAGCGCGGCAAGAACCTGGATGTCACTTTGATTAATATGCCAGCTGGTTCGCTCAGTACTTGAAACGCAGGCCGATTCCTAAACCTGCATCATAAGGGCGGGCGCTACCTATGCCCATCAAGCCATCAACATAGACGGCAGTCGTTTTGTTGAAATTGTAACCCAGTTGGACCTCGGCTGTGGCTGGCCAATTGGTATTGACCCAATCATAAGGCACTTTGATATCAGCCTTGGCCCAATAGCCATCACCGAAAGATTGCAACGCGATCAGCCTTGCGGCTGTGCTGTTAACTGCTGGTCCATTGTATGAAGTGAAATGCTGGACCAGGGGAATTACGGTCAGGCCACTAGGGATATGGCTAAGGGCTATTCCGACCAGCGGGGCGAGTTGGTCGGCCCCGATACCAATAGCTTTTTTTCGGTCACCCAAATCCAGAACCCACTCCAGGCCGATGGCTGATTTTGCACCCCAGCTTTGATTGAGGAGTGTTTGACTTGGGAATGCAATCGCCTTGAAGCCAACTTTCTCAAAACCGGATTGGGTCTTTCCAGTGAAATCGTTGTCGTTGTAGTGCAGCTCATATTTCAGTTTCAGCTTCGGGGTGATCATATAGGACCCGTCGATATAATAGTCGTTCCGACGACCCGCTGCCGAAGAAAATCCCTGCCATCTGAAGTCTGTATTGTTGACAGAAGCCAACGGGTTTGACGCGTTTTCTTCACCACTTGCTGAGTTGAGGCATACAATCCAGAACACCAGGACCAATCCGAGGTTTTTCAAGGTCCTGATCTCCCAATGTTAAATTCAAAAGGCTAATCAAAAAGCACCTGGCGTGCTCTTACTCTGGAGCAAAAACGACTCTAGAATTTGAATGTTGCTTCCAACATCGGTCCGCTCATCTGAACGTCCATAACAAACGGTCCGCTGTTGTAGTCGACCTGGACATAGCGCCATCCGGCCTGGAAGGTGACCGAGTCGCTGTATTGATATCCAATAGCACCGTACAGATCCCATGAAGTGTCCGAAGCTATTCCAAAGCCTCCGAACATTCCCCAGCCTTTGATGAAAATCTGGTCTGTAATATTGGCGCGGCCTTTTGCGCCGATCATCAAATCGGTCCAGGATTCGCTGTCTCTTGCAAAACGGGCGAAGCCACCAATCGGCCCGGCTCCTCCTGCAAGGAGCTGAAGGTTTCCGTCGACTGACCAGAAGCGTGCACCTGCCATCAAATCAAGATATCCGTCTGGCTCATCAACAGCCCTGTAAAAGCCCATAGCCGTTGCCACCGTCATCCTCAGACCCAATTCTGCGGACACGAGCACAGGCGGAGCAGGGGATGTGAGTGCACCAACCTCCAGCGAGAAGGTCAAAATGTCTCCATAGACACCAAATGTACCGTTTGTTGCTTCACCATTGCCCATGAAAACTGCCGGGAAATCACCCCAGTGGATGGCATCGAACAGGTCTGCAAATTTCACATCAACCGCAGCCGTGGGCGCGCCAAACATTGCTACGTTGCCTTTTAGGCCTGGTGCCCAGAAATAGGGGGACAATTCATAAGTCCATTGCCCTGGGTCGCTATACTCTTCGACAATGGCATCCGGGGCATCCGGCATGTCTGCTGCCTGGACGTTAGAAACGAATGCCAAAACAAGAATGGACAACGCGCTGGTGAATGCAGATAGCTTTCTCATAGCAAATGGGCCGCTTATAATTGTGAAGTGCTTTGTTCCGTTTTATCCAAAGAAAGTTATCGAAACAAGAAACAGGCAGAAGCCCGGCATGAAAACTGCGCTAAAAGGCCCGTAAACGGCGAATTTGTGCCGCACTGTTGCTTTTTTGCAAATCTGTGCGGCGATTATTGACGAATAATATTGATTCGCGGCGTCATTCTATGCTCGCCGCCCCCGTCGGGTCGAAGGCCTATCATGCACATGTCCATGAAAATTGGCGGATTCGTGTGGCCTCAATCGCCGCCTCATCCCAATCAATTCCGAGGCCCGGATTGCAGCTCGGATAGGCTATTCCGTTCTCAATTCGCAAATTGGTTGAGGTTATTGAATCGAGCTGAGGTATGTATTCAAGCCAAGGAGCGTTTGGAATTGCGCAGACCAGGCTGACATGTAATTCCATCAGGAAATGAGGGCAGACCGGTGTCCCAAATGCTTCCGCCAGGTGGGCAACCTTCATCCATGGTGTGATGCCTCCGATGCGGGCCACATCAACTTGCACAATGGATGCGCCACCGGCCTGCAAATAGTCTTTGAACTGGCTAAGCGAGTACATGGATTCCCCCACAGCAATGGGAATGCAGGTTGACGCCGCAAGTCTTGCATGCTCTGCGATATTGTCTGCGGGCATGGGTTCCTCTAACCATGCGATGTCGAACTCCTCCAGCATATGGGCGCGGCGGGTAGCCTCGGCTCGCGTGAATGCCTGATTGGCATCCACCATGATTTCATAGTCCGGCCCCACTGCTTCACGAACAGCATGCAAACGTTCACGGTCCTGATTGAGATGAGGCTTCCCTATCTTGACCTTTGATCCGGCGAACCCCCGTGCCTTGGCATCGACGGCGTCCGCGACAAGAGCATCCGATTCAATATGCAGCCAGCCACCTTCTGTAGTGT
>JBPCWM010000197.1:0-2965 GCA_051009515.1 Rhizobiaceae bacterium
GAGGTCCTCGGCAACCGCATCACAAAAATACTGCTGTTGTTTGTCTCCAGACATGTCGTCGAGAGGCAATACGGCAATTGAGGGCTTGTCCGGGGTCGCCGGTTTGGCGGCAGGGGACGGTTTTGTCGAGGCTGATGGTTCGCCAACACTGTAGACTCGTACCGGACTGGCAATGTTCTTGACTTCTTTTAACCCAACATCCTCAAAGCCGATGTCGAGCTTTCCTTCAACCTGATCAAATACGGTGCCTGAAACGCAAATCTCTCCGGGTTCGGCGATTTCTTCCAGTCGCGCGGCAATATTGACCCCGTCGCCGTAAATGTCGCCATGTTCAATGATGATATCACCAAGATTGATGCCGATGCGCAGATGGATTGAGCGGTTGTTTTCAACATCTGCGTCTTGGGCAGTATTTCGAGCAGCAAATGCATCTTGAATGGCAATTGCGCATTCTACGCTATCGACTGCACTTGCAAACTCGATCAGCGCACCATCACCCAGCAATTTGACAATTCTGCCATTGTGATCTGCGACGAACGGTTCAACGATCGTTTTTCGCAAATCGATCAGCGCGGCCAGCGTGCCAGTTTCATCCTCCCCCATGAGACGGCTGTAGCCAACAACATCAAGCGCCAGAATTGCTGCAAGTCGGCGCTTTATTCGTTCCGTCGCCATGAGATTTGCCCTTCCTGACCGGAAAGAGCATAGGGTTGTGGGCCAATATTGTCCACGAAATCACCCGGGACGGGGCGCCATCGTCACAGATGTATAAATTGTGTGTTGATGGCTTTGCGGAACCGGATGAGTTTGTGCAAATATGCTGTGTCAGCCGAACCACAGAAGTAGACTGAACATCGTCCGTCAAATTTATGGTTGCCTGCCAGACCGAACCGGTACTCAAGCTAGAAGCTCAAGGTCAACCTTCCACCTGCCAACAGGGACTCGTAGTCCGACCGCGCCAAGCCGCCGAACGTTACATCTAGCGACAGCGCCGCCGATTCACTGAATGTAATGTCCAGGCCAGCTGCTAAACTGACATCAAACTCATCTGTGGAAGTGGCAGTGCCTGCGCTCACCGATCGTTCAAATGTCCATTCTGCTTCGAAGCTCAGCTTTGGTTGCAGGATCACGCCATTTTCCAGATAATGTGTATAAGTGGCTGCGCCACCCGCAGAGAATGTGCCGGTTTTGGTGGTCAAGGCAGCGTATGGGGTACCGATTGTATCGAGATAGGCTTCGTCGCGCTCTTCATTGTAGCTGGCACCAATTGACGGGGCGAGCATCCAGTTTTCCACAAAATGATAACTGGTAAGGGTTCCGTTGATCATCCAGTCACGGGAATCATAATCAGCACTCACCACGCCGTTGCTGGTTTCATTATCGGTCCATGTGTGCAGGAGAGAACCGGTCAACACCAAAGTTTCGGTCAGAAATAACCCGAAATAAGGGCCGATGCCGTAGGCGTCAGTCGTTGAATTTGCGGCAATGAAGTTCTCGTCGATATCGGTCGCTGAATGGGTGCCGATCAGACCCAGTGTAAGTCGTTCACTGACTGATTTGTCCAAACCGACATTGACCGAAAGCTGATGGCCATCGTAACCGAGTCTGGTTTTCGTGCTTTCCACGGGTCCACCGTTTACCTCGCCGAAGACGTTGGTTGTGGGTGTGGAACTGGCCGCTTCTTCAGTTGTGCTGGCTTGCAAAGCATATGTTCCTTGCTGTGATTGAACAGACGAGTTTTGTTGAATGATATCTGCGAGTAGCTCAATTTCCTGCATCAATCCAAATTGACCTCCATCTGCACGACTGGCCGATGGATCAAATGGAGCATTTTCGGGTGGGAGGTTTTGAATGTTTCGGGCTCTTACCCTTTGCGACATCAGGTCGCGAACCAGATCACGGATCTGACGCATCCGCTCAATATTGATTTCGGGTTTGACTGCGACTTGAACTTGATCGAACTGCGGTAGTTTCGGGGCAGGTGTGGCCTCGGCAAATGTCATGAAGGTGGTTGCGAATAGACCGCAGGTGATTGCGTATAAGCTGGAGGTGATAATCGGGCGACGCATTTTGATACTCCTGTAGTCTTGACAGGAAGTATACGCGTTGCGTTGGTTGTCGATAGGACCAAGTTGCCACACATCAAATAATTATTTGGCCCAGTGGATTGGCAAACTGTAAATGTGATGGGTTCAGTTTCGATTGGAAAAATGGCCCCGTCCCAGTCGGACGAGGCCGTTCAGTAGAGAAACTGGACCTATTCCTGTGGGGAGAACCGAACCCCGCCGTTTTTCAATCGATCATAGGAGCCGCCGGCCAATCCGTTGAAATTGCCGTTTTCCGCGACATCGTTTTTAACCAGGTCGTCCCGGTTGATGTATTGGGTCACGCTGCTGGCATGGTTTTGCGGTACATCCCCTTCAGGACGCGGATCTGTGCTGACGTAATTTTTTTGGCGTGATTCGAACTTTTGGCGCTTTCAACCGCACCTTGATGCGTGGCTTAATTTTTACATTCGGTTTGGGAGCAACATGCTTAATTTTGAAGTTCGTGGCTTCGGCAGGCTGGGAGTTGGATGTTCCCATCAGCATTGTGCCAGCACGTGCCGTAAAAAATAGTTTGCTCAATGTATTCATAATGCTTCTCCTGATGGACAGCAGGGAGAAAGCCCCCTTCAACACCATCTTACGGAACCAAAATATGGCCACTGTGCAAAGTGCCTCATGTTAAATTAATAGAATAAGATTACTTATTTGAAGGCTCGAAATAGACCCGGCACTGTAGCTGGTATAGACGCGATTGTCTGAGGGACGCTGGCAAAGTCCTGAATTCAATATGCAGTTAGAAGGCAAATTTGCAGGCACAATCGTTCAGAGGCATTTTCCGCTCTAATCCTGCGGAAACTGCACGATGACGCATTCGAAGTCTTCGTCGCTGGTTACCAGTGTGTGGTGTCCCTTGCCGT
>JBPCWM010000198.1:0-3513 GCA_051009515.1 Rhizobiaceae bacterium
GTGAAAAAAAGACCACAAAATAATTGGATACAAGCGCGCATTATTTATTGGAAACTACTCTTCTGTGAATATTAAAGTGTTGAGTGGCACGAAAAATCATACAGTTCGCAACGCGAATGGAACCAAATCTCCCGACTTGCTCCCTTATAGTCTGGTCATACGCAGATAGGGTAGAACAGTTGTAAAGTTGCCAAATTTGTTTTTTGCGTCCTCGTCATTAACTGCAACCGGAATGACGACATCGTCACCGACGTTCCAGTTGGCAGGTGTCGCAACACCTTTGGCTGCGGCTGTTTGAAGGCCATCCAGGGCGCGCAATACCTCTGCAAAATTTCGGCCGACATTCATCGGATAAGTCATGGACAGTTTCAACTGCTTGTCTGGACCAATGATAAATACAGACCGCACCGTCGCACTGTCGTTCGGCGTACGGCCATCGGGCAAATAGGCATCAGCCGGCAGCATGTCAAATGCTTTAGAGACAACCAGCCCATCATCGGCGATGATGGGGAATCCTGCTGGCGCCCCGCCCACTTTTTCAATGTCTTCTTTCCATTTTTTGTGGTCCTCAACCCCGTCTACGGACACGCCGATCACCTTGGTGCCGCGTTTTGTCCATTCATCGGCGAGCTGGGAGACCGCTCCAAATTCCGTCGTGCAAACTGGAGTAAAATCCTTGGGATGCGAAAACAGTATTGCCCAGCTATCCCCAATCCAGTCATGCAGCTCGAAAGTGCCCTTATCCGTTTCAACCGTAAGATTTGGAATAGTGTCGTTTATGCGCAAACTCATTTTGTGACTCCTGTATGCATCCATGGGATGCTTGATGAATGTGATATTCAGATAGCGACTTTTGGACTTTTGACAATTCAAAACGGTGACCAGAAGTGAAATGTACTCCGTGGTGATAAGCGGGGGCCAATTTTGATGGAAGTATATAATTAGGCGTCATGTCACCGCAAATCGTAGTAAATGGCGTAACTCTATCAGTTATGGCAGTTGGTGCATTAGTTGAATCTGGCAATTTCAACAAACTCTCTCTTTTTCTAAACACCAATGAGCGAGGTACGTAAAGCATAGTCCGCTCACCATGGAGGATTGAAGAACCAATAGAACCTTCGGACCAACCGTCTTCACGCACCATGCTGGAAGTGACGTCTGTATTTTTACTGGTAACAAAGAACTCAGACAAACACTTCGAACTACGATAATTAGCGCCCCATCCAGCCACCATCGACTGTCAGGACTTCTCCGTTGACATAATCGGATGCGGCAGAAGCCAGAAACACAACGGGGCCGGCAAAATCCTGTGGAGTTCCCCAGCGTCCGGCCGGAATACGTTCAAGAATTGACTTTGATCGTTCCGGATCATCCTGCAATGCCTGGGTATTGTCAGTAGCGATATAACCCGGAGCAATGGCGTTCACATTTAGCCCCTTGCCAGCCCACTCATTGGCAAATGCCTTGGTCAGCTGGCCAATGCCACCTTTGGATGCGGCATAGCCCGGCACGGTAATCCCACCCTGAAAGGTCAACAGTGAAGCGGTAAATATTATTTTCCCGCTCCCGAGTTCCAACATGGCCCTGCCAATTTCACGGGTCAAAACGAACTGAGCAGACAGGTTGACTTCGATAACTTCATCCCAAAGTTCATCTTCGTGATTAGCCGCAGGTTTGCGTTTGATGGTGCCTGCATTGTTGACCAATATATCGATCTGCGGATGATCGGCCAAAACTTGGCTGGCAAAAGACCGAACAGCTGACCGGTCTCCGAAGTCGCATTGGTAGGCTGAAAAATTTCTACCGCTGGCGCGTACTGCCGCGCCAGCGGCGCCACCATCGCTGTCCATTGAGGCGCTCACACCAATGATGTTGGCACCAGCCTGTGCCAGTGCTTCGGCCATCCCCCGCCCAATGCCGCGCTTGGATCCGGTCACCAAAGCGGTCTTGCCGCTTAGATTAAAACTATTTAACACAGTCAACTTACATCTCCGGCTATCTGGATCATCGATTTCATGGCGTTGGGATTGGAGGTCAGAGATTCAAACGCCTGCTGTATTTCTTCCAGCGGATGGATATCGGTAATGAAACTATCACAGTCCACAACTCCCTCGGCCAGCAGTTGCATGGCAGAATCATAGTCTTCAGGTCGATAGACCCGTGCGCCGATCAACTCCAGTTCTCGCCAGAAAAACTGGAACATGTCGATCTGTGGTTTGCTGGCGTGAATTGCGACCATGACAATACGACCGCGTGTGGCAGCCGCAGCAGTCATCAAATCAACCCCAGGCTGACTGCCGGATACCTCAAAGACAACGTCTGCACCCTTGCCACCTGTATTTGCATGGATCTGCATGGCAACATCTGTTTCCAAGGGATTCATAACCGCGAAACCCAGCTTCTGTGCATAGGCAAGCCGATTTGCGTTGATTTCTGAAATAGTGACATTTCCTCCTGCATGGCGTGCAACCAGTGCCACCAACATGCCAATCGGGCCGCCACCGATCACGAGCACATCTTCACCCTCGGTGACGTTACCGCGTTCTATGTCATGGCATGCAACTGCCAAAGGCTCGATTAGCGCAGCATGGGATAGATCAAGTCCGTCCGGTAAGGCATGGATCGTATGAGAAGGTACATTCCATAAATCCTGAAACGCTCCTGGCGTGTCAATTCCGATAAATTTCAGCGTATGGCAGATATGCTCATGTCCAGCGTTGCAGGCGGGACAATCGGCGCAATGGTCAAGAGGCCGAACAACCACGGGCTGGCCAATGGTAAAATCTGATACGTGTTCTCCCACCGCTGCAACGGTCCCCGACATCTCATGTCCAATGGTTCGTTCAAAACCCACACGCTGATCCATATGGCCGAGATAAATGTGCAAATCCGTCCCGCATATTCCGCAATATGCGACCTTTATTTGAACTTCATCAGCACCAGGGGGTGGCACCTGAGTTTGTTCCAGTGAGAAGGTTTTGTCGCCCCTGTATACAGCCGCTCTCGATGTCATGTCTCGCCCTGTTATTTGTCTAGAATGATAGCCTGGTTCAGCTTTTCCCAATCGAACGTCAGACCGAGGCCTGCAACATCAGGCGCGACAGCAAGATCCATGTCAACCTCTTCTGTGCGGATGGTGCATTGATCGATGGGGAAAGAGTGGATTTCAAGCTGATTAGTACCTTTTTTGCACATACAAATTCGACGTGAAACTCCTGCATTTCGTATCCTCCTGATTCTCCGGATCTCGGAAATTGTGCTATGTGCTGATACATGACCCTTATGCTTGCCATGCCAGGTGCATTATTCCGTCCGTAACACATTGGGAATAATGCGCCGGGCGAGGCTTTGGCCTCTTGTGCAGCTCACATCAGGCGAAGCAGGTGGTAGACGCTGATTGCTGGTGGCGGCCTTGTTCGCATGGTTGCCAGTGAAACATGCGTGACTTTGGTAAACGCAAAGGTCTTGTCTCAGCCCTCAAGCGGAATTGGAGAGGGGTGGCGCAATATTCAG
>JBPCWM010000199.1:0-5665 GCA_051009515.1 Rhizobiaceae bacterium
AACAAGGACTCTTCATTGCAAGCTGTCAGTCGGGCCACCGCGATATTTCACTCAATTTCTGATCCGGTCGACGCATATCAGGACTTGGGCTGGTGATGAAAGAAAGCTAAGAGGCATTTATGGAAAATGCCTCCTAGCAGAGACTTGGCCAAATGGCGGACGAAAGATCAGGCGAGAAATCAGGTAAGAAACCCAATTTGATTGGCTCCCTGCTCGAGCGCTTGGGCAGGTTTTGTGGTTTTCTCTTGCTTGTGCTGGTTGCCCTGCAATTTGCCATTGTGGTGGCGCGTTATGTCTTCTCGATAAACTATCTCTGGGTGCAGGAACTGACGCTCTATGTTCACGCCACCATTTTCATGCTGGCCGCTCCGTGGGCCTTGCTGAAAAACCGGCATGTGCGCATCGATGTGATTTCGTCAAATCTGGGCAGGACCTCAAACAGTGTAATCGAGATTGTCGGTCATTGCATTTTGTTGTTTCCGCTGATGGCTTTAATCGGTTCTTTTTCGCTTCCCTATATCTTGCAAAGTTGGTCGATCCTGGAAGGTTCAGCAGAAGTTTCCGGCTTACCGGGCCTATTTGTGTTGAAATCGCTTATCGCGCTATTTGCACTACTCATGATCGTTGCTGGGGCTGCTTGTCTTGGGTTTGCAATCCGGCCGGTCCGTAAATGATGCCACATCTCGATATCATGTTGTTGATCGTCATCATGATGGTGCTAATGGCAGGCTATCCTGTGGCTCTCACGCTGGGTGGTGCCTCGGTGGTTATGGCTGGTTTGGGCTGGTTGACCGGTGAATTCGATCTGGCCCTGCTTCATGCTTTGCCGTCCCGCTTGTTCGGCATCATGACAAATCCGGTCTTGGTGGCTATCCCTTTATTTGTATTTATGGGGCTGGTTCTGGAGCGTTCGCGAGTTGCGGAAGGCATGCTCAATGCTTCTGCGCGATTGTTTGTCAACAAGCGAGGTGGACTTGCAATATCGGTGACGCTGGTAGGGGCGATCATGGCTGCATCTACGGGCATTGTCGGGGCCAGCGTAGTGACACTCGCACTATTGGCTCTCCCTGGCATGATCAGAAACGGCGTGTCGCCGGAACTTGCTGGTGGCACTGTGGCTGCAACCGGAACTCTGGGGCAAATCATCCCGCCTTCCATCGTGCTGATCATTCTGGGCGACCAGATGTCCAATGCATGGCAAAAAGTGCAGTTGGACGCAGGTGAATTTGCCCCCGAAACGGTCTCGATTGCTGACCTTTTTGCAGGTGCCCTGCTGCCCGGTCTGCTGATCGTCTTGTTCTTCTGTCTTTACCAGTTCGCTCGCGGCTCGAAACCAACTTGCGACGTAGATCTGCTGCAAAATGATGAAACCGTCGGAAACCTGTTGTGGGCCTTTGCGCCACCTCTTGTACTCGTTCTGGCTGTTTTGGGCTCAATTCTCATTGGCCTTGCCACGCCATCTGAGGCAGCCGGTATAGGTGCTGTTGGCTCGCTGTGGCTGGCACGTGGCAAGCTTTCAATCGCGCAACTCAAACAAGTTCTGGAAGACAGTGTTCACCTGATCGCCATGATCTTTCTGATCATTATTGGAGCCTCCGTCTTTTCACTGGTCTTTCGGGGGTTCGGAGGAGAAGAAACCATAACGGTCCTGCTGGCTGACCTGCCAGGTGGAACCTATGGTGCGCTCTTTATCGTTATGTTGGTGATATTCGGACTTGGTTTTTTCCTCGACTTTCTGGAAATATCACTGGTGGTCATACCGCTTGTTGCTCCCGTTCTACTGGCCATGCCCATGGCAGATGGAACGCCGATGAATCCGGTTTGGCTTGGTGTATTGTTTGCTGTGGTTCTGCAAACTTCCTTCCTCACACCTCCATTCGGGCTATCGCTTTTCTATTTGCGCAGTGCTGCAGGAGAACTGGTTTCAACATCGGCTCTCTACAGGGGTGTGATTCCCTTCATTTTTTTGCAAGTGCTTGCCCTGATCTGCGTTGTCGTGGTCCCCGGGTTTGCAACAATAATTCCTCATTGGCTGTATGGGGAATAATGCGAACAAGAATCGCCATTGATTGACTGATCCTGCAGCATATATTTTTGCGAGGGATCAAATCTGCTTCATTTCCTTGCAAATTTTATCAAGGTTACGCGATATGTATTGACGGCAACCCATTGGGTTTGAAACACTCAACATTAGTATTCTCCCGTTTGAAACTGTTCACGGAGCAGACCGCATATGGCAACACGCAGCAAGAAATCTTCCTCAAAGAAGGCAAAAAAGGGGGCGATTATGGCGGAACTCAAGCCGGTCAACATTGATGACAAATATGATCTGAACAAGGATCAGGTATTCATCACCGGAACACAGGCCATTGTGCGCCTGACTTTGATGCAAAAAGAGCGGGATCGTCGCGCGGGGTTGAATACGGGGGGATATGTAACCGGCTATCGTGGATCGCCTATCGGCGGTCTGGACATGGCCATGTGGAAAGAAAAGGCGCGCCTGACTGCCAATGACATTCATTTTGAACCGGGCCTTAATGAGGACATTGCAGCGACCGCCGTTTGGGGATCGCAACAGGCACAGATGCGCGGTGAAGGCAAATATGACGGTGTTTTCAGCATCTGGTATGCGAAGGGACCCGGTGTAGACCGTTCGGGCGATGTTTTTCGCCATGCCAATATGGCCGGAACTTCCCCCAATGGCGGAGTTCTGGCCCTGATGGGGGATGATCACGTGGCGGAGAGCTCCACCACGGCTCACCAAAGTGAATTCGGCTTTATCAATTACGGTATCCCGGTTTTGTCACCGGCTGGTGTTCAGGAGATATTGGATTACGGCCTGTTTGCTTATGGTCTGTCGCGCTATGCCAGTGTTTGGGTAAGCATGAAATGCGTCAAGGACACGATCGAATCTACCGCCGTAGTCGATGGACAGATTGATCGTGTAAAACTTGTTGAACCCAAAATAGACCGCAGGCCCAAAGAGGGTCTGTCTATTCGGCCCAATGATACAATGCTGCCAATGGAAGCCCGGCTTGTCGATCATAAGATCGATGCAGTGCTCGATTATGTGGACGCCAACAAGATTAACAAGACGATTCTTTCAGGTGGCAGGAAACCCAGAGTTGGCGTGATCACAGCAGGCAAGTCCTATCTTGATGTGCGCCAGGCGCTGGACGATCTGGGTATTGATGAGGTGCGGGCTGGCAATCTGGGCCTGCGTCTGTTCAAGCTTGGCTGCGTATGGCCAATCCCCGAAAGGCAGCTGCGCGCATTTGGCAAGGGGCTCGATCTGATCGTAGTCGTCGAAGAAAAACGCTCATTGATAGAAAGCCAGCTGCGTGAGGCTTTATACGGCACACCTAATCCACCTACAATCGTTGGCAAACGCGATGAAAAGGGCGAGTGGCTACTGACCCAGAAAGGTCAACTCGATTCCAACACGATTGCCATTGCAATGGGGGAGCGGATCAACAAATTTGCCAAGGACAAGAAACTGGCAAGCATGATCCAACGCCTAAAGGATGCGCAGCAAGCGCTGGAGGTAACCGAGGGTGTTGCCATGCGCATACCGTATTTCTGCGCTGGGTGTCCCCACAGTTCGTCAACCCATGTGCCGGAAGGCAGCCGTGCTTATGCAGGCATAGGGTGCCACTACATGGTGCAATGGATGGACCGTTCAACAGAAGGCTTTACCCAGATGGGGGGTGAAGGGGCGAACTGGCTGGGGGAGCACCGTTTCTCGACCCGTGACCATGTATTCCAGAATCTTGGTGACGGCACCTACAACCATTCTGGTTATCTGGCCATTCGTGCGGCAGCCGCTTCCGGCGCGAACATCACATATAAAATACTGTTTAACGACGCTGTGGCCATGACCGGGGGGCAACCCAATGAAGGCGGACTAACACCCTGGGCCATCGCCAACCAGGTTTATGCGGAAGGCGCAAAACGAGTTGTAGTTGTCACGGATGAACCTGACAAATACGAATCGACAATCCAGTGGCCACATGGAACGACGATCCACCACCGCTCGGAACTGAATGCTGTTCAGCAGGAACTGGCAAAGATCAAAGGCCTGACGGCCATGATCTACGACCAGACCTGTGCCAGCGAAAAACGCCGCCGCCGCAAGCGTGGACTTTTTCCCGACCCTGATAAGCGCATCGTAATCAACGAACAGGTTTGCGAAGGTTGTGGCGATTGCGGTGTTAAGTCCAATTGCGTGGCGGTTGGTGCAGTGGAGACCGAATATGGCCGCAAGCGTCAAATCGACCAATCCTCCTGCAACAAGGACTTTTCCTGCATCAACGGCTTTTGCCCGAGCTTCGTGACGGTTCATGGTGGTGTGCTCAAAAAGGGCAAAGGGGCAAGTGCCGGTGCAGATTTTCCCCAGTTGCCGGAACCCGATCTGCCTGTATTGACGGATTCCTACGGTATCGTTGTAACCGGTGTGGGCGGGACCGGTGTTGTCACGGTCGGGGCCATATTGGGCATGGCTGCGCACCTGGAAGGCAAGGGGTCTGCGATCATCGATATGGCCGGGCTTGCTCAAAAAGGGGGTGAAGTTGCAAGCCATTTGCGCATTGCTCAGAAGCCGGAGGATATCAAATCCATCCGTATTGCTGCTTCCGGCGCCGACTTGATTTTGGGATGCGATATGGTAACGGCATCCACCCAAAAAGTGCTGGGATCCATCGAAACCGGCCGCACAAAGGTTGTGTTGAATACCCATGAAAAGTTGTCGGGAGAATTTACCCATAACATCGACTTCTCTTTTCCAACATTGAGGATCATTAAGGCGCTCGAAAAGGCTGCAGGGCAGGGCGCCACATCTGTAATAGACGCCCAGAAACTGGCGGTTGCGCTTTTGGGGGATGCAATCGGAGCCAACATGTTCATGCTTGGTTTTGCCTGGCAAAAAGGGGGATTGCCCGTTTCAAGGCAGGCAATAATGCGGGCCATCGAGTTGAACGGTGTGCAAATACCGATGAATCAGGCGGCCTTTGAATGGGGGCGTGTTGCTGCTCACGATCCATCGCTCTTGCCGGTAAGCGAGACGCCGGTAGCCGACGTGCTGGACCACAGACGTGCATCAGCCAATCTCGATGAAGTCATCGAGCGCCGTGCGCAGAGTTTGAGCGGTTACCAAAACGACGCCTATGCCAACCGCTTTGTTACTATGGTTGAGCAGATTAGAACTGCCGAAGGCAAGCTATCGGAAGATACGCTGCTTACTGAAACGGTCGCCAAAAACCTCTACAAGCTCATGGCGATCAAGGATGAATATGAAGTTGCCCGCTTGTACTCCAATGGCGAGTTCCTCACACAATTGACCTCTCAGTTTGAGCGTTTTGACAAGCTTGAATTTCACCTTGCCCCACCATTGCTGGCCAGGCGTAATGAAAAAGGCGAGTTGCAGAAGAAGGTCTACGGCCCCCGTATGATGAAAGCCTTTGGCTGGCTCGCTCGGGCGCGGTTTCTACGCGGCACCTTGTTTGACATCTTTGGCTTTACCGAAGAACGAAAGATGGAGCGCCAGTTGCTGGCTGATTATGAGATCGTTCTGGATGAGATTTTGGCTGGTCTGTCGTCAGACAATCTTGAAGCGGCAATTGCATTGGCCAACTATCCCGATACCATCAAGGGCTATGGTCACGTGAAA
>JBPCWM010000200.1:0-20740 GCA_051009515.1 Rhizobiaceae bacterium
TGCCTCCACTCCCAGATAATGGGGCAGGTCAAATCCAAGGACCTCCACCCCCATGCTCTTCATCAGGTTGGTTAATTGCGCGATGCCGGTTGCATTAGTTCGAAACCCGCGACCGGCGGCGAGGACAGTGTCGTCCAGCCAGAGCGTGTCGCCAGCTTCTGCCCGACCTTCACCGGCGATTTCACCACATACTGGAATGTCATGACTGGCAAAGAAGCCTTTGTGCAAATCCTGCTCACCATGGCGTTTGGATTTGCCAGGAGACATCAGGATGGCCCCTGCAGGGGTCACAAGCGAGGCGTCGTAGGTAAATACGGCATCGGCGATTGCCTTGTCGTCATCTTCCATCCAGAGCACGTCGCAGCCTGCATCGACCAAACAGGCCGTAAAATTATCATGTTGGGCGACGACGAGAGTGGGATCGAATGAAGGCCCATAGTGCCAATCCGACGGATCAGCCTCTATCATGGACAGGCCGGGTCGGCGCACGGCAACCCTTCTCAGGGGCGCCGACATTGAGGAAACGCCAAAACTCATTCGTTGCCCTGGACACGGTCCAGATGCATGGCGTCGGCGTCGAGCAGCCCCAGTGCATCCCTTGTTGAGATCGCTGTGCAGAACTCGCCGTGCAGACCGGCCACCGCCATGTCATGCACAAGTTCAGGATCATAATCTGTTCCGTCCAGACCTGTCGAATTCATGGTAGAGCAAGCGTCGTGTACCAAATAGGTATCGAAACCCATGTTTCCCGCCATGCGAACGGTTGTCTCAACGCAAATATTTGTAAAAAATCCCACGACGCAAAGACGCTGAATGCGCGCCCGTCGCAAGTCCAACTCCAGGGACGTGCCGATAAACCCGCTGTTGACTGACTTTGATACTGCAATGTCGCGTTGCTGAATTTCCATTCCGTCAAGTTGCTGGCCGGACTCAAGCGAAAGTTTTAATGGAGAACCCTCTTCAATTGAATCGTGCCGCGTAAAAGCAACTTTGCCACCCGATATACGCCAGGCTTGCAAGATCTTACGAATATTGCCTTTGGCCTCAGGATTGTTCACTCGGCCCGTTGGTCCGCCGTAATAACCGGTATCATCCACCCCCTTTTGTACATCAATCAAGAGCAGTGCGGTTGAGTCATCGAACTGTGGGATCATGAGCTATCTCTGTTTGGATTCTATGCGATCGAATTCTATCGTATCCCTGCTGCTACACAATTGTGCCGCCAACAAATAAGTCGGGATTATCGAGCTCTGAATTTCGCAGTACCAGTGAATCGATGCAAGCGTTCGCCGTCAATTTGCTCAGCAATTTCAATTTTTGACGACCAGAATTGCCAACCGCAAGAGGGACGGAAATGTCTTTTTCCTTCATTTACTCCCTTTAGATCGCAGGAACTTGCGAACCAATAAAGTGTTAGCATAGGCTGAAAACGGGCAATTACACGGGCATGGCAGTCAAAGATATGGGTGCCGAAAGTCTGGAAAGGAAACTGTGATGGGCCGTATGGACAACAAGGTCTGCATAGTAACAGGCGGGTCGGTGGGGCTTGGTGCAGCCTATGTACGTGCATTGGCCGAGGAAGGTGCAAGGGTCGCAATTCTGGATATTGCTGATGGCGAGCAATTGGCGAACGAGACTGGAGGTCTTTTTTGCCGAACCGATGTTTCCCAAGAGCAATCGGTGGATGCGGCAATTGAAAAAATTATCGAGGTCTTTGGCCAAATCGATGTGCTGGTGAACAATGCTGCCATATTTTCCAAGCTGCCGGTCGCCCGCTATGACGAAATCGATACGGACCTTTGGGATCAGGTGTTTGCTGTCAACGTGAAAGGCGCGTTCCAAATGGTCCGCAAAGTTGGTCCCGTAATGGAAGCCCAGGGTAACGGCAAGATCATAAATATTACATCCGGAACAACCTACAAGGGCATGCCCGGCATGTTACATTATGTATCGTCCAAGGGCGCGCTCGTTGCCATGACACGGTGTCTTTCCCGGGAATTTGGTCCGAGCGGAGTTTGTATCAACAATCTCTCACCGGGCCTCATCCTCAGTGACAGCATTGTCGCCAATGAGGAGCATGTGGAAATGGCAGCTGACAAAGTTCTGGCCTCGCGTGCATTGAAACGCCATGGCTACCCACAAGACCTGTTGGGCGCACTGTTGTTTCTGGCAAGTGATGACTCGGATTTTGTGACCGGACAAACCATTGCGGTAGATGGTGGATCGGTGAACACCTGAAGCGGGGTGCTAAAACCTGGTCTCCGAGAGCATCAGCACTTTATTGCTGGCGCCCGGTTTTGTGAGCCAGTTTGCGAAAGTTGTCGCACCGATTGAAGACAGACCGTTAACAAGTTGATCGGTCTCTCCAATCTCAGGAATATGGTCGCAAGATGTGCCCAGATGAGCAGGCAACGTCCAGTGCGCTGCTCTTTGAAGCATGGCCAGCGTCTGCAGATTTGAGGGGGAGTGCTGTGAAGTTGAGGCCGTTGAAGTCTTGCAGTTGGGAGCGGCTCCATAAATTGGTTTGGCTGGCGTTGAGAGCAGAACCAGTTCGGCGTTTACCGCATGTTCCATGAACAGGCCAATTTGGTCGGCAATTTCACGTACCCGAGCATGCGATGACATTCTGGTTTTCGTGACAGGTGTCTTGGAACTGCTGTAAATGATCAATTCAGGGTCAAGGGTTCGAATATCATTGCCCAGCAGGGCTTGGTCCAGTTGCCTGGGGTCAGCGACATCGAAACTGACCAGACGAATTCCCGGTGTTTTTCTACCTGCAGACAGGTTCAGTACCGACGTTCTTGCACCACCACCCGGGCGAATTGTGGCTGTAGTAGACTTTGCGTTCACTCTGAAGGTCCTTGATCCGCGTGTTCTGGAATGCGCGTCAAAAAGGGTTTTCTGATCATTCACTTCCAGCAGGATTTGCCCCTGTGACGGGCCCGTCACAACTGTAACTTCCACCCAGTCGAAAGGTTCTGTCTTGCTGGTCACTGTCATACTTGAAAGGGACGATCTTGAGGTCGCGGAAACTCCTGACAGTCCGAAATTTTCGGATGGTGCGTAGCCAGCCACTTTGCGACGCCATGTGCCAAGGGACTGAACTTCAAGCTGTTCATCCTGCTGCAAACCCATTGCCGGGAGCACCATGCCACGGCCCGCATTGCCATATTGATCTTGCAACTCATTGCGTAATTGGTCCACGAAAGTGTCACTGACTCCTGCTGCGTCCCCTACATGGAGGATGGTAAGAGGGGATGCTCGTTTGCCGGACTTCAAGGCCGCAAGAGAAGAATGAAAGCGATCGAGCGGACCCGATTTGTTTGGAATAATTGGAACTGGTGCAATGCTACCCACGATATCATCGGACGGCTCAATTGTTTCCTCAACCGGTTTTTGATCCATCAAGCGGGGTGTGAGCAAAACTGTTCGCTGACGCAAAATGGCGGGCTGAAGCTTATCCAGATTGGAACTGGAAAATTGACCGGGTGTTTGGTTACGCGTGCCGGCTTTAATTGCATCGCGCTGCATGGCAAGCTTTTGGGCGATCTGTTTCAGAGCTTCGGCACGAATTTGCAATGGAATAGCGGCTGTTTCCATTGATTTAGCCTGATTCTGCCCGGAAGCAGGTCGTGATTTGATCGATACTGTCGGTATGGGTGCATGTGGGTTGTATATCCACAAATCCGTACCAGAAACGGCAAGTACCAAAAGCCCAGACGCCAGAACCAGACTGGTCCTGGACAACACTTTGGCAAATGATCCTCGTTTACCGATCAGCACGCGCTGGTCACCTTCAAAAATGATTGCTTCTCCTCCTCGAAAAGGAGGCACAAGTGAAGCAAAGGTAATCAGACAGCGTTAACGAAGTCTCAATGGAGGCTTGGCCGGCGAGCGGGTCCTTGGACCGCGCGAACCGATTTGTATGTAATTGCCGCTATTCAAGCGGATATTGTGAGGCCAATTTTTTGGTCTCTTCCACAATGATCCGCGCCACCAGATCGCAATCGGCCAAGTCGAATGTGAGGGGTACGCGAATATCACAAGTGCGCGACAGGACTTCCAGGGTTTTCGGCAGGTGGACCTGCTGGTCAAGATATTGCCAACTGTCATATCGGCTTGTGAATGCCTTGGGATGATCGGCTCCGAACCACTTAATGTCGACGCCACGTGCCTGGCAGCCTTTAATCAAGCGTTCGAAACCTTCCTTTTCCAGTCTGGGTTTGAATTGAAAAGATGAGCCGACATAACTCTCGCCCTGTTTTCGAAGGCTGATATCGATAAGTGGGCAATCAGCTATGGGGGCTTCCATTGCGCTGTACCGCAAATTCCAGCGGCGGACGTTCTCGTCCAGCGTGCCAAGCTGATCGCGCAGAATGGCGGCTCGGACATTGTCCATTCTGCCTGAGTAATTCGGTGTTACCAGCTTTACCTTTTCAAATGTGCTTTCATCGGGTGCAGCCCCATGTGTGCCATAGAGCATGTAGGAGCCGGACATGATGATAGCCCGTGCGGCAATATCCGGGTCATCGGTTGTCAGCAATCCCCCCTCACCGGAATTGATGTGCTTGTAGGTCTGCGCAGAGAACGCCGCGACATGGCCAAAGTTGCCCGACCGCGTTCCGTTCCACTTTGCTCCCATCGTATGCGCGCAATCTTCGATCATACAGATGCCCAAATCAGAGCAAATCCTGCAGATTGCTTCCATATCCGCGATATGTCCGCGCATATGGGAGAGCATCAAAAACCGTGCACCACTGCTGCGTGCCTTGGCTTCCAGGTCGGCCAGGTCTATATGCCAGGCCGCGTCGATTTCCACAAAGATGGGCTTGCCACCTGCATTGTGTATGGCGCCGGGTACAGGCGCCAGCGTATAGGCATTAGCGAGCACGGGGTCACCGGGCTTCAACCCCGCCGCCCGCAGGGCAACAGCCAGCGCGTAGCCGCCGGACGAACAGGCCAGGCAATATTTGGCTCCCTGATAGTTGGCATAGTCCCGCTCCAGCAGGGTAGCTTCTGCAACTTCGCCATCCGTTGTGTTGTAGCGATGCAATCGGCCACTGCGCAGAATCTCGACTACACGGGCAATCGCGGTCTCACCTATGGGCTCTTGCTGTGTGAATGGTTTGTCGAATATGGCGGAGGTCATAAGTTGAACAATTCGCGATATTTCAGATCCAGATAGTCAAGCAAAGGATCAGAGGAAAGGTCTTGACCCGTGGCACGTTTTACCAACTCATCGGGTTCATAAAGGCTGCCGAGGTGATGGATATGGGTCCGCATCCAGCCCAGCGCTTGCCGGGTTTCGCCAATGCGCAATTTATCGTCCAGGTCTGGTATCGAGTCTCGCAAGGCCGCAGTCAGTTGTGCTGCATAGATATTTCCCAGGGAGTAAGTCGGGAAATAACCAAACAGTCCAACGGACCAGTGGACATCCTGCAAGACACCATTTGCCGCATCAGGAACCTTGCGACCAAAATCTCGTTCAAAGCGCCGGTTCCATTCCTGTTCCAGATCGGCCACCTGCAGATCATTGCTGATTAGGTCCCGCTCCAGTTCAAATCGTAGCAGGACGTGCAGGTTGTAGTGCACCTCATCGGATTCTGTTCTGACAAAGCCGGTTTCCACATGGTTGACAGCTCGATACAGATCTTCTGCATCAAGAAGGCCGCTTTGGCCAAATGCCGCGACGAAATGCGGATAGAACCATTGGCAAAAAGGCCTGCTTCGCGCCACCTGATTTTCCCAGAAACGGGACTGGCTTTCATGAACACCAAGAGAAACGTGATTACTCACGGGCGTTAAACCCAGATCTTGGGTGATCCCCTGTTCGTACAGGGCATGGCCGATTTCGTGAACTGTTGAATAGAGGCATCCCAGCGGTTCGCTCTCATCAATACGCGTTGTGATACGTGCATCACTGGCCGTGCCGGAAGAAAACGGGTGGGTTGATTCATCAAGCCTTCCAGCCTCCCAGTCATAGCCCAATACGCTTGCGACTTTTCGGGCCAGATCAAGCTGGGCCGCTCTTGGAAACTGGCCACTCAGTGTTGGTTCAGATTTGCGCGCTTCTGCAATGCGCTGACGCAATGAAGAAAGGCGCGGGCGCAGACCTTCCAGCAGTGGCTGTAGCACCGACACCCGCATGCCGGGTTCGAAATCGTCAAGCAGAGCGTCATACAATGTATCTCCCTCAAGCTTGAGACAGGCAGCTTCTTCCCGTTTCAGCTTCAGGATCGTGTCAAGTATGGGAGAAAAATCCTCAAACCTGTTGGCCGCACGTGCCTGGGCCCATATGCCTTGGGCGCGCGACGTGACACGAGCGATTTCAGTCGCCAGATCTGCGGGTATCTTGCTGGCCCGTTGATGGGAACGGCGGATCAGGCGCACATTAGCCGCACTGGTTGCATCCAGTTCGACCTCTTCAAGCTGCGTAAGCCATTCTCCCAATTGAGGGTCGCATGAACGCTGATGGGTGATTGTCTCCATGGCTGCGGCCTGTTCGGCGCGCGAGTCTGCCCCTTTAGGGGGCATCATGACTTCCTGGTCCCAAGTCAGAAGGCCAGCCACCTGGCGTAGTGCTCGAGTGGTTTTCACATGCGCCAGCATGGCGTCATAGATTAGATTTGACATGATCGGCTTCGGTGGTTTCAATTTTGGCCAGTTAAGCCATATTGATGCTCCACAACAAGCAGGGATACACGACAATTGCCAAAAACATTCGTCAGTGTGGGCATGTCCTGTCAGACTGCACATCAGCTTTCACGATTTGCAGATGCGTTCCCGCAAAAAGCTGCCTTTCAAAAGGGGCCATTCGATTGGTTGATTTGTCCTCCCCGGCTTGCCGCAAATTGGCTCCAGACTGGGTTGGAAGACTTTCAGGTTACAGAGATTAAAATCTGTCTTGGCCGTGCTTACTGGCCACGACATGATCTGTGGTTCTGGCATGGCTTTTTTTCAAAGCACCGCGTCTGGAGAAACTTGTTCAGTGGGGGATCAAAGAAATCCGTTCTGGAGATTGTACAGAATTTTGGGACCGAGCATTCCAAACTTGCTCATCAACGGAGCAAGTTTGCCAAGCTTGATCCCGAAAACACCGTATTTGTTGTTTCCAACTTGCAAAACAATATTGATGGCGCCGTTTTCGATCCGGAGGAAAGTCTCAAATTTCAGTTCTGTCCGGATGTGATAGAAGAATTAAAAACGGCACTCGACACTTATTTCCAGTTTCCTGCCACGCTTGTTGTAGTGACCCGGGAGGACAGGCTGCAGGGTGGTCTTCAAAACGATCCCAACGTGCATCTCCTTTCACCAGATGATAGCGAGTGGAAGGGCTGCGATGCGCAGTGGAACGCGTTGATCAGTTCTTTGATATAGTTACTGATTCCTTAACTTTTTTCCCCCAAAGTAGTGTTTCTATAGCAATGAGGCATTTGGGCGATGGCAATAGCTGCGGCACGGGATCAGGCATTTTCAGAAGTTGAACGAAACAGACATTCGGACTCAGCAATTGAGCGCCGCAGTGTTGCCAATCATGTGATGAGTTCAATTGGTGAATGCGCCTATGAGTGGGACATCGCTTCTGACTCCCTTCGCTGGAGCGAAGGCACTGAACATTTGTTATGTCTCGAATCAATAGATCAGGTTACCGACAGCCGAAGCTTCAACGCACTCATGCTGCCAACTGCTGAAACCAGCCGGAATGATGCAATCTTCTCATCAAAGGAGAAAGATGAGGGGCGCGGTGTTGCTTACCGTTTGCAATATGCCCTCTCTGCCGACGCGCTGAATACATCAAGTGACATCTGGGTTGAAGATTCTGGCCGCTGGTTTGCTGGCTCCGACGGCATGCCAATTCGTTCACATGGGGTTTTGCGGTTGATCAACGAGCGGCGCTCGCAAGAGGAAAAGCTCAACCGACTTTCACGCTAAGATCCATTGACCGGTCTCTTCAACCGGGCGCATCTCAATGTGTGTCTTGAAGAAGTGTTTGACACCATCAACCAATCCGGCGAAAGCGCTTCCTTTCTGGTGGTGGGACTGGATCATTTTGATCTTATCAATTCGGTCTACGGGTATGAAGCCGGTGATGCGGTGATCAGTGAAGTCGCCAGACGCATGGAAGCAAACTTGCGCGATGTTGACATAATCGGGCGATTTTCCGGGGCAAAAATTGGAATGGTCCTGCCTGAATGCGACAATCGAGGTTTGTTGGTGGCCGGATATAGAATTTTGAATCTGCTCCGCGAAAACGTTGTATCCACCGAGCAGGGACCGATCGCGGTTTCAGTATCAATTGGTGGTGTTGTCATGCCCCAGCATGCAAGGGATTCCAAACAGGTCTTCATGGCCGCCCACCAGGCGCTCATGGAAAGCCGTCGTGCCCGCGATGCATCCATAGTTGCCTATCAGCCCGATCCTTTGCAGCGAATTGAAAAACAGCGCGCTGCCCATCTTGCAGAACGAATTGTGACCGCTCTCAAGGAGCGCAAGATACACCTTGCCTGGCAACCGGTTGTAGATGCGACGACCCAGAAAATTGTCTTTCATGAAGCATTGGTCCGCTTGGAATCCGGAGATGGCGAAGCTTTGGTTGCGGGAGATTTTGTGGAGGTCGCCCAGAGGCTTGGATTGATTAGACTGGTGGATCACCACGCGCTGGACCTGGCATTGAACACATTGCGCAAATGCAGCAGCGCTGTCTTATCGCTCAATGTGAGTTTTGAAACCGCATGCGACCCTGAATGGTTGTCAAAACTCGCCCACTGCGTGATGAATCGCACGGATATTGCCGAACGGTTGATCATCGAAGTGACAGAATCCTATGCAGCGGACTCTCTTAAGGATGCGCAGCAATTCATCGGGTCTGTGAAGGAATTGGGATGCCGGGTAGCGCTCGATGATTTTGGCGCAGGCTATACATCTTTTAGAAATCTGAAACGTCTCCCCTTTGATTTCATCAAGGTAGATGGTCAGTTTGTCGACAAACTTGAAACGAGCTACGAGAACCAGAAATTTATCAAGGCGTTGGTAGATCTTGCCAGCCTGTTCAATGCCAAGACGGTCGTCGAATGGGTCGAAGATCAAGCCACGGCGGATCTGTTGAAGGATTGGGGTGTCGACTATCTGCAGGGCTATAAATTCGGCACACCCGTTCGCGACCTCCCGTGGAAGAAGACGACCTCCAACCAGATCAGGTTCTGTTACAAGCCTGACCGCAAGCCAGCATCTCACTGGCTTCCAGGGTGCCAGTCCGCCGCGGCCATTTCGAAATTTGCAAAATCAAAACCGGGAGCGACTGTGCAACCAACCAGACTCCAGTCTCCCAAACTCCGCGCGGATTGCCAGCAGTTGGCGGGCACGACAACCTGCGGCCTCTCATCATTGGCAAAATCTATGCCCAGATGATGTGTGGAAATGGACACCCCATCCGTGGACATACTCAATTCCAGCGCCGCACCGGCATAGTGGTGCCAGACTTCCGCCGATCCTAAAACCCGATGCCAGTGAGACCGGTCCCCGTCCTCCAGCAAATAGTGAATAGCCGTTGAGGCATTGGTCTCGTCACGAAAAGTTTCGTGGAAGTAGCCACCTTCGGGATGGGGTTGCAGACCGAGCCTGGAGATTATGTCCGCAGCTGTGAGCGTGGTCATTAAAAACGATCCTTACGCGCGCGGATCTCGGTAAACACGTCCAGATCGGAAGCGTCCTCCATGTCCAATTGGGCACGTATGGCCGGGTCATCTGCGCGCAGGAACGGATTGGTTTGCCGTTCCAATCCGATTGTGGTCGGTAATGTTGGTTTGCCATCATCGCGCAGCAATTCGATTTCTCGTGCACGCGAAACCAGATCGGGATTGTTGGGATCAACGGAAAGCGCAAAATTGGCGTTGGCCAGCGTGTATTCATGGCCCGCATAGACCTTGGTCTCTTCCGGTAGTCCCATCAACCGGCCAAGGGCGGTGAACATCATGTCAGGTGTACCTTCAAACACGCGTCCGCACCCCAGAGCAAACAAGGCGTCCGCACAAAATACAACACCCTGATCCGGAAAATGATAGGCGATCTGTCCCAAAGTATGACCCGGTGTGCCGATTACAGTGACTTTGTGTCCCTCCAGCTCGAACGTATCGCCGTGGCCAACACTCTCATCAAGGCCAGGGATCTTGGCGGCCTCATCTGCAGGGCCGACTATTTTGCAATCATACCGGTCTTTCAGCGCCAAATTTCCTTCAACGTGATCACCATGGTGGTGGGTTGTCAGAATATGGGTGAGCTTCAGATCTTTGCTTTCCAGAACATCCGTGATGGCCTGGGTTTCAGGGGCATCGATGGAGATTGTCAGACCAGAATCCGGGTCATGCAAAATGACACCGTAATTATCTTGCCGACAGGGGAACTGGAAAATTTTCAACCGGTTAGGGGACACGATTCTGCTCCTTTGAATATTTCAGTCTGCGTTAGGATTTGCTACCATCAATCCATGCACATGGACATAGTTGATCTTCGCCAGTTTTATGCAACCCCTGTTGGGGTCAATGCTCAGCGTTCTATCGCGCTGGCCATTGCCGCCGTGTGGCGTCCGATCAGTGACGAAAGACTTGTGGGTCTTGGCTATGCAACTCCATATCTCGACAAATTCAAAGCGGACAGTGAGCGTGCCATAGCCTTCATGCCGGCCCGGCAGGGGGCGGTCCATTGGCCATTTGGTGAACCCTGTTCGACTTCGCTGGTTTTTGATGAAGATTTGCCGCTGCCCGATTCCAGTATCGACCGCTTGTTGATGGTTCATGCATTGGAACATTGCGAAAATGCCGGCGAAACCTTGACGGAGATTTGGCGGGTTTTGTCGCCCGGTGGTAAGCTGATTATTGTTGCTCCAAACCGTCGTGGGGTCTGGGCGCGGGTCGAGCACACTCCTTTTGGGTCGGGCCGACCCTACACTGGTGGCCAATTGTCGAAATTGCTGCGCGAGCACATGTTCACACCAACGGCCTGGTCAGACGCCCTCCACTTTCCACCGTCCCAAAACCGTTTTGTGCTGAAGTTTACCAACGCCTTTGAGCGATTGGGCCGTCGGTTTACACCGGCATTTTCCGGTGTTGTCGTAGTGGAGGCAACCAAACAGGTCTATCAGGGCCTGCCGGTCAGGCAGAGGCAAAGTCGCCGCGTGTTCATTCCTGTCCTGGCCCCTCAAAATGCCACCAAAAACGCCCGCAATCGCATAAAATAAATCTACATCACGGCTTTTCTTGTGGCATGGCTTTATCTAAACCTGCTGCATCAATCTCAATTCACGCAGGTGGCCCATGTCCAGCTCAGACAACTTTCCAAGTCCAAACCCGGGAATCATGGATATTGATGCTTATGTTCCCGGTGGGTCGAAAGTACCTGACGGCATGAATCTGTTCAAATTGTCGGCTAATGAAACGCCGCTGGGCCCAAGTCCAAAGGCAAAGGAGGCTTACGCCAGCCTTGCCAATTGCCTTGAAGACTATCCCGATGGCAATTCAATTGCGCTGCGTGAAGCCATTGCTGCGACCCATGGCGTCAATTTCAACAATGTTGTCTGTGGCAGCGGGTCGGACGAGTTGCTCGCTCTGATGATGCAGAGTTATCTGGCGCCTGGCGACGAAGCAATCTACACCGCCCATGGGTTCTTGATGTACAAGATTGGCATTCTGGCCGCCGGAGCCACTCCGGTTGTTGCGCCGGAAACCAACTATACCGCCGATGTGGATGCGATTCTTGAGCGGGTGACAGAAAAGACTCGACTGGTCTTTCTGGCCAATCCGAACAATCCGACCGGCACCTATTTGCCAATGAGTGAAGTGCGTCGTTTGCACGCCGGTCTGCCATCATCTGTCATTTTGATACTTGATGCGGCCTATGCCGAATATGTGCGCCGAAATGATTATGAATCGGGTATCGAACTTGTGGCAGGATCAAACAATGTTGTCATGACCCGTACATTTTCAAAAATCCATGGGCTAGCCGCACTGCGGGTGGGCTGGCTGTTCGGCCCGGATCATGTCATCGCGGTTCTGGAGCGAGTGCGTGGTCCGTTCAATGTCAATGCTGCTGCTCAATTGGCGGCCATTGCTGCGCTTGAAGACAAGTCCATGGTGGACAAGGCGGTTGCACACAACAGCGAGTGGTTGGCCTGGACCAGTGAGCAGATGGAAAACATGGGACTATCTGTGACATCAAGCGTTGGCAATTTCATCCTGATTCATTTTGACAATCTGCCGGGAAAAACCGCAGAAGGGGCCGATGATCACCTGATTAAGAGGGGATATGTGCTGCGCCGAGTGGCGGGTTATGGTCTACCCAATGCCATTCGTATGACCATTGGAACAGAAGAAGCCTGTCGCGGTACCGTAGCAGCCATGAAAGACTATCTGGAAAACTGATATGAGTGCACAACCCATTTTCAAGAGG
This sequence comes from Rhizobiaceae bacterium, assembly GCA_051009515.1. Taxonomy (GTDB): domain Bacteria; phylum Pseudomonadota; class Alphaproteobacteria; order Rhizobiales; family Rhizobiaceae; genus Pseudahrensia. The sequence continues at coordinate 12,442 of JBPCWM010000200.1, forward strand.
CTGTGCCTCATCGGGATCGGCCTCATTGGTTCGTCCATTGCTCTTCGAGCACGTCAGGACGGCTTGGCAGAAACCATCGTTGTGTGCACCCGACGCAAGGAAACGCTCGACCGTGCGCGTGAATTGGGACTTGGTGATGTATATACCGACAAGGTAAGCGAGGCCGTGCAAGATGCGGATTGCGTGATTTTGTGTACCCCGGTTGGCAGTTTTGCAAATCTGGGCGAACGTATCGGTCCGCATTTGTTGCAAGGTTGTATTGTGACTGATGTGGGGTCGGTCAAACGGTCTGTCATCAATCAACTTAAACCCCATATGCCGGACCATGTTCATCTGGTGCCCGGGCATCCCATTGCCGGCACCGAGTATTCTGGCCCCGATGCCGGTTTTTCAACACTGTTCAATGATCGCTGGTGTCTGCTTACCCCGGAGCCCGGAACGGACGAGCAGGCCATTGCCAAATTGAAAGCGTTCTGGATTGCCCTGGGTTCATGGGTGGAGATCATGGAACCAGATCACCATGATTTGGTGCTTGCGGTAACTTCCCACATTCCCCACCTGATTGCCTACAATATTGTGGGCACGGCTTCGGAACTTGAAGATGTGACCCAATCGGAAGTGGTCAAGTTCTCGGCTTCCGGATTTCGCGACTTCACCCGCATTGCGGCGTCGGATCCTGTCATGTGGCGTGATGTCTTCCTGCACAACAAGGATGCTGTGATCGAAATGTTGGGCAGGTTTTCAGAAGATTTGTCCCATTTGCAAAGAGCCGTGCGCAATGGTGATGGAGACTTGCTATTCCAGCATTTCAGCAAAACCAGAGACATTCGACGCGGAATTATTGATGCGGGTCAGGAAACCGAATTGCCGAATTTTGGCCGCGACGCTGCAAATGACACTGTATCTAATTCCTGAACAGGGGTGGGATTGGCTCCGGCATCTTGAGAAAACCAAGGCTCACTTCGCCCTTTGTAATGGTCACGACGATTGACTGAAGGTCATCATTGCCAAACCGCTTGGGCTTGCCCATGCCGGCAACGGCCTGGGTGATGAAGCCGATCTGCTGCGCGAGACGTTGGTCAATCTTTCCCGCCCAATCTGACAGGGATTGTGGGTTGGCTACACCAACGCTGATCTTACCAGTAAGCAGGCCCTCCTCGTCCAGTTCCAATGGCCCAGAAAACGCAAGTTTTCCACCATCAGGCAGAGACAGGGCAATATTTCGAATATCAAACACTGCGCCATCTTTCATGACCGCCCGAAATGGCCGGCCTTGCAGAACCAGATCACGATATCCGTCTTCAAGTGTGCCGTCGGCTTGAAAACTGGCTTCCGGGATTACCAGACTGGGTAAATTAGCCGTGAGGCTGTCGAGGCTCAATGCTCCGTCCAGGGACACAGGTGCTTCAGTTTCTCCTTCGACGGGTGTTGGCCTGAAATGCAGTGCGCCCTTGGCCACATTAATGGCGATGGTCTTCAGGGTAGTTTTGAAATCGCCAATATTCAGCGAAGCAAGCTCAAAGCCACCTGTCAGATTTGCATCAAGGAACAAACGCAGAAACGACCAGTCAGCATTGAGCTCCACGCCATTTGGCCAGGTTTTGAGCGGAGCTTCGATCTCTGCCACCAGCTCGCCGGGCGCATAAAGTTGGGCGGCGGTGCGGATGCTGCCAAGCTCAAAACGGAAGACATCGCGCTTGTGGGCAACGCTCAGCGAATCACAATGGACCCCGATACGAAAGGGAAAGCCTCGTATGCTCCGGTTTTCGCAGTCGATACGAATTCCGCGCTGATCCACATTCTCCACCGCTTCGGCAAGCTTGCCGTCTGCGTAGGAGGCAAAAGCAAACCAACCACCGAACCACAGGGCAAAAAGGGCAAGTACGACAAGGGCAAACTTGGCCATGGGGTGGCGAAAAAACGAGCGTTCAGATGAGGCGGCCATTGCAGAATATCCCGGAATGAAACTGGTCGAGGTGCTTGCTTGAAAAATACAGCGACTTCGACATAAAACACCACTTTGTCAATATGGCGTTGCTTAAGGTGTTTAACAGTTCCAGCAAAAACCAACTGTGGGTCTTCGGCTATGGTTCACTTATGTGGAATCCCGGCTTCGATTTTGAGGAAGTGCAGCGGGCCAAGGTCTACGGTGTTCACCGTGCCCCGTGTATCTATTCATGGGTTCACCGTGGAACGCGCGAAAGACCGGGTATTGTGCTTGGTCTTGCTCAAGGTGGGGCCTGTATTGGCAAGGCCTTTCGCATTCATCCTGCAAATTCTGCTGACACTCTGGACTATCTTCGTGCTCGCGAACTGGTCACAAATGTTTATCTGGAGCGACACCGAAATATATTTCTGGCATCCGGTGAGCAGGTGACCGCCATCACTTATATTGCTGATGCAAAACACGAACAATATGCCGGACGATTGGGCCATGCAGCATTGATTGCTCAGATCAAAGGGGCAATCGGCAAGTCCGGGCCAAACGAATCCTATATCATTGATACAAATGACCATCTGATTGAAATGGGCATAAAGGATGGTTTGATGGCCCGCATTTCACAGGAATTAAAGCAAGCCTGAACTGCGATCATCCGGCTGCGCACAGATCATCCAGTGTGGACATTCCAGCTTCAAGTTCATCGCCCAACAGATGCACATAAACTGCACAAGCATGGCTGGTCAGCCCATCAATTCGCTCCGCCAGTTTAACACCACCTTGCTGGTCTGTTGCAGCAAACAGGGCATGATCATAGAGGGTGGCCTGTTCGCGTCGAATCGAAGAAAAGACATAGCGCCTTCCGGAAGCGCCCTGCAGATAAACAAATTTGCCAAGTCCTGCTTCATCAACGACCGATTTCACCAGGCGCGGTGCCGGAGCTTGTTTAACGGCAATCCGGGCACAATTTTGTCCAGTTTCAGTCACCCGGCCTGTTTCATAAGTGGCTAGGGGAAGGCTGGTCTGTGCAAAATCAAACAATGAGGCAGATGGATTCATGATGTTCTCCTGTTTAAGAGAACATAGATAGAACATATTAATAGAACATTACAAGAACAAATTAGCTGTCTGACTGGCTATTCAACCGTTCCTGCGCCACTTTGACCCGCTTCATCACGGCGTCATTGAGTGGCGGATGAACAGCGTCTTTCGATGTCATGAAATAGAGTTCGTCGCAGGCTTCTTCGATTCGGCGCTCAAGTTCGGCAGAAAATTCCGGTCCGCTCAGACCGGGCATGATAGGTTCCAGTATCTTTGTACGAAGGACGCCCGGATAGCGCAGAAACTTCCGGCGCGGCCAATAGAGACCGGAATCCAGTGCCACGGGGACGACGGGGCAGTTGAGATCGAGATACATGCGAGTCACGCCATAGCGATAATCAGGATCGGCCCCCGGTGCCTTGCGGGTTCCTTCGGGAAAGATCAGGATTTGCCGCCCTTCCGCGATTCGCTCGCGGGCTACCGATATCATTTTACGCATGGCGGACCCCTTGTCGCCGCGCCGGATGGGGATGTGCTTGAGCTTGCCCACATACCAGCCAAAAACCGGAATTTTCATCAGTTCGGCCTTGAGAACGAAAGCCGGGTTTTTGAGCATCGCATTGACTGCATAAAATTCCCAGATTGACTGATGTTTGCAGGCCACGATGCAACCATCTTCCAGCAGGTTTTCCTTGCCGATCACTTCCATTTTCGTGCCGACCAGGACCCGGTGAAGCCAATGGTTGGAAAGGCCCCAGCGTTTAGGAATCTTTTGTGCGTGCTCGTGGTCTAGAAAAAAGTATATTGGAAGCTGCACCAACATCTGCACGATGATGTTGATGTACCAGACCAGATTGAACAGCAAAGATCGCAGATAGAGCATGATGATCGACGGGCTAAACAAAACTGGAAGCTCTCTACCAGTGATGTGAGGCAAACCACAATGGTTGATTGAAATCCTCTTCTAGTCTGCCGTCGTAATGCCCAGTGCTGAAAGCCTTTGCAATTGGCGCTTGATCAACACCTGTGTTTCCTTGACGGCCAATGAACTCAGCACACTGCCCGGCTTTCGCAACGTGTCGTGAGCGATGGCACCGCGTTTGGCCAAAGTGAATTTTCGAAGCGCCAGTCCAAGCCCCGGCTGAGCCTCGTAGCGCACAAGTGGTAAATAGGCATCAAAGATATCACGTGCACGTTGATCATCACCATCTTGGAAGGCGGCAATCACCTGGGCCATCATTTCGGGATAGGCAAATCCGGTCATGGCCCCGTCCGCCCCGCGCAACATTTCTTCCAGCAGGTAAAGTCCGCCATTGCCACACAAAATAGAAACTCGACGACTTCCCGCAGCGGACGCATTGCGCAGTGTGGTAATCTTTTCAAGCCCCGGCCAGTCTTCGTGTTTCAGCATAACGCAAGTGGGGCAGTCATCGAAAATCTGCAACATCACCTTTGGCGCAATCACGATTCCCGTGGCCAGCGGAAAATCCTGCAGGACAAATGGTGTGGTACCAAGAGTTTCCGCCACACCGTGATAATAACTGACAATCTGATCGTCAGTCTTCAAGGTGGCGGGCGGTGCTACCATGACCCCCGCTGCACCCGCGTCCATAGATGCAGCAGCCAGACTGTCCATCGCAGCAAACCCGGCAGACGAGACGCCCACGACGACAGGAACGCTCGTCCTCCTGGTAACCCGTTCAACAACAGCGAGCGCCTCGGATGCAGACAGCTTGCCTGCTTCTCCCATCATGCCGAGTACGGTGAGCCCACTCGCCCCTTTTTCCAAATAAAAATCCACCATTCGATCCACGCTTTGAAGGTCAAGCGCGCCGTCAGGCAGAAAGGGTGTCACTGCAATAGTGAATACGCCTGCTGCAGTTTCATCAAGCATTTTTGGCCTCCATGGGTTTGTGGCTCATGGCCAGCGCGACCTGTCCTAGAGCAGCGGCAGTGCCAGCCTGGCAGGGCTCAACCACCGGCAGGCCCAGCGCCTGTTCCAGTGGTGTCCGATATTGCGCCATGCCAGCGCAGCCCATGATCAATACATCGGCCCCGTCTTCATCTCGAAGTGTGCGCCCGGTATCGATCATTGCTGACAGGCAGATGTCCGCAGATGCCAATTCCGCGACGCCGAGACCAAGGGCCCGGTCTCCAGCCAACCGGTCCATCACGCCCGCTGCGCCGAAAGACCGCATATGTCTTGGAATCGATTTCTGCAATATGGAGATCACTCCAAAGCGTTGGCCCAGCATCAAGGCACTGGATACAGCAGCTTCCTGAATACCGACAACCGGCCGGCTAGTTGCATCGCGCAAGGCATGCAGGCCGGGGTCGCCGAAACAGGCGATAACGAATCCTGCTGCCTCTTTCTGCGCCATGGCCAGTTTGAGCATTGGTGCGATGGTGAGATCAGCCTGCATTTGGCTTTCTATTCCGGCAGCTCCTTCTTCAACGGTCAGGCACTTGATCGGGATGTTGAAACTGCGCAAGGGGTCTATGGCCGCATCAATTCCTGCCGTCACTGTCTGCGAAGAATTGGGGTTGATGACAATAAGTGGACTGGACCGCATCATGCCCCCTCCCTCGTAGCAGACTGGATTTCGATTTGATAACCTTCCGGATCGGTGAACACAAAGGCACGAATACCGAGCGCTTCATTTTCAAATATCTGCGAAAGATTATCCAATCCTACTGTAGTGGCATATTGGTGCCATTGGTCCACGTCATCGACCCTTACGCATAGCTGAACCGGTTTTTCGGAGGTCCATTTGTTCATGCCTATCGTTTCGTCCACAAGGCCGACATGGGCACCGGGACAAATGCGGAAAATCTTGCTCCATCCCTGATCAATGGCAAGTTCGAACCCCATCACGTCTTCGTAAAAGCGTATGGCATCCTCAAGGTTGCGATAATAGAAAAATGTAATCGCCAATTGTGGTGTGTCGTCAGGTGGGGTCATCAGGGTTCCTCAATCGCTCAGTTCCAGGAATCACCAGCCGGTTTGCCAGTTGGGCGCGTCGCAAGTTCAGGACGATCGATCCATTTCCCTTCCCCCGGTTTCCCGGCAAGGACACCACCATTCATGATTGATTTTCCCCGCTGCAGCACATGCACTGGCCAGCCTTTGACCGAATGGCCTGCCCACGGATTGTAGCCAACATTGTCGTGCAGGTCATCTTCGCCATAAGTGTGTTCAAGATGCGGATCCCAAAGCGTGATGTCGGCATGTTTTCCAACCTCGATTGAGCCCTTTTCTGTCAGGCCGTAAATTTGTGCCGGTCGGCTTGATGTTACTTGCGCAAATGCTTCCAGCCCCATGCGACCTTTGCTGACCATCTCATTGAATAGCATGGGCAGTCGGGTTTCCAGACCGGGCAACCCATTGGCGATTTGATGGAATCCCGGATTTGGTCCGGCGGACAGTTTGCCCGATGAATCGAACCGATAGGGCGCGTGATCAGACGACACGAGGTCTATTATTCCGTCGTCCAGACCGACCCATAGAGCTTCTTGATCTGGAATCTGTCTTTGGGGCGGTGAGCACATCCACTTCGCACCGAGCAAACCCGGCTTGTCCAGTATATCTTCTGCCATGATGAGGTAATGCGTGCAGGTTTCAGCCCAGACCGGCGCACCGCGTTTTTTTGCTGTCCGCACAATATCCACGCCCTCAGCGGTGGAAATATGGAAAATCATCACGGGTTGATCCAAAAATTCCGCAAAGCGGCACATGCGCTCAATGGCTTCGATTTCAGCCATTCGGGGATGAGACTGCGCATGATATTTCGGCGCAAGTTTTCCAGCAGAAATGAGCTCTGCTTTTGCTCTTCCAATGATTGCATCATTCTCCGCATGCACACAGACCAGCGCTCCATGACGTCGCGCCTGAGTCATGACATGGAGAATTTGCGCGTCGCTGAGTTGGATATTGTAAGTTGTAAACACCTTCAGGGAGCGGTGACCCTGCTTGATCAAACCCTCAAGATCAGTTTCAAAATTAACAACTTCCGGATCGGTAATGGTGATGTGAAATGCATGGTCTATTAGGCCCCCCCGCCGGGCCAATGAGGAATAATTGGCCACAGTATCCATCAATTTCTCGCCACTCGCCTGAGCAGCAAAGGATATGACACTTGTCGTGCCTCCCATGGCTGCAGAGCGGGTTGCCGTCTCAAACGTGTCTGCATTCATCTGACCCATACCCGACATCTGCTCGATATGGGCGTGAACATCGACTCCCCCGGGCAATACCCAGCAGCCCTCGGCATTGATGATTTGCCCCGCTGTTGCTCGGTCCAGCATACCCGGGCTTGCGATTGCCGCAATCTTTTCACCGGAAATAGCGAGATCAGCCTGTCTTGTGCCTTCCTGGTCTCCCGCGACCACCATCCCGTTGAGGATCAGAATATCCAATTGCTTACCCATGCCAGTTCACCAATTCAGCGGGAGTAATGGTGCTTTGCCGGATTGAGCAACACAAGGCCAATTTGATATCGGATGCATTTTTTGATGCTTGATTGCTCACGGACCGGACACGGCGGTGGCACACGATTGCGAAAAATCAACTAAAGTTCTGAAATATATAGATAAGTTCAATGTGTGTATTTTTGCACATTTTTGCGCCGGCGCAAGCGCTATAGTGATCATCAAGGAGCGGGGCTCCAGACAATCACCCCGCAACAAAACATGACCCGGAAGATCAATACTTGCTCACGGATCTTCCACCCAGACACCCCGATGTTCTCCAGACTGCGGGGCGATAAAAAAAGACCGGTTACCTGAAGACAGGCGACCGGTTTTTTGTTTTGCACATCTGTGTTCCCGCTGTCCGTAAGGCAGAAGCCAAAACACACCCCGGCCGTGTGGAAAAACTCGCTTCGATATCTTGAAAATAAGGTCATTTTTCAATGTGTGCACTATTGCACATTTTGCTTCGTCAACATGGAGTAGTGTGTGTTTTAAGGAGCGGGGCTCCAGACAATCACCCCGCAACAAACATGACCCGGAAGATCAATACTTGCTCATGGATCTTCCACCCAGACACCCCGCTGGTTCTCCAGACTGCGGGGACAAATACAAAAACCGGCTGTTTGGAAACAAACAGCCGGTTTTTCTTTTGCCACCTGGGAAACCGGACCAAATTCGTGCAGGCATTGACCTTGTTCGGTGCTTGCCGCATCTGTGACGATATACCGTCGCAACCTGATTCGAGCTGAGATTTGAAGAATCATTCGCCTGCAAGTTTGATCAGAACATGCGCAGAGCATGTGATTATTCTGGAAGGGTGGCGCAGGTCTGGATTAGCCTTGGTAGCAG
>JBPCWM010000201.1:0-2946 GCA_051009515.1 Rhizobiaceae bacterium
GCCCTGCGCCGGGTATTTCGGCTATCGCCGGACTGGAAACTGATGCACTCGCTGGTGGAGTCACTGACCAGTTGGTGACCCTGGCAGAGGAAAAACTCTTGTGGAGCAGACTGGGTCTGTAGCACTATGGGCCATCCTGCGATATCCGCTTAGGAGGTAAGATGATACAACTGGTTGCACTTGCGGGGCTGGGCGCTGTTGGTCTCTATGCCTATAGTTCGTTTCGAAAGCACATGGATGCCCTGCAGGCGCAAGAGCGCGAAAAGGCAAAAGCCAGTAGCACCCCAAAAACTGCCGGTGATTTGGAACATGATCCTGAAACCGGACGGTACAAGCTCAAGAAATGAGGCTTTCGTCTCGCTCACAATTGTGCGATTTCTGATGGTGGTGCTGCATAGCAATTGTGCAAGCGGGCAAGGTCGTGCAGCGCTCGGCCAATTTAGGGGATCTATCCATGCGGGAAGACCATTATCAAATGATTGGACTGATTGGCTTTATCATTGCCGGCATTCTGTTTGTAGCCGTGGGGGTCAAGCATGGTGACATGCTCACCACGGTTGGTAGTCTTGTGTGGACTGCGTCCTGCATTGTGTGGATGATTCCTTATTTTAACTCAAAGAACCGCTGACTCTGACGGGCTTGGTACATTTGAGTCTGATAATGAGACTTCAGGTCCCATAATTTTATCTGTGCTAAACATCTGGAAAAATGCGTGAATTTATTTGCGATCGCCGCCATTTGCCAGAATTCCATTTCTTCCAAAAGTCTCATTTTTTGAACACCGTGGGTTGGAGCTAGAAAAGGTTGCCACCCATGAAACATTCAAAACCACATTCGACTGAATACATCGCCTCATTGTCAGACAGCTTTACCGCGTTGGATCTTGCCGGGCGTATAGACCTCGTTGCATCCCTCTCACAAAGGACAGTTTTCACCACCAGTTTGGGAATGGAGGATCAGGTGTTGACATGGGCGATTGCCATGTCGGGCCATCCATTCAAACTGGTTACATTGCAAACTGGTCGCTTGTTCCCGGAAACCATTTCCCTGCTGCAAATTACAAGGGACAGATACGGTATCGAGATAGACGAGTTTCATCCTGATCCTGAAAAACTTGATACCTATGTCAAAGACTATGGCAAAGACGGGTTCTATCAGAGCATTGAAGCAAGAAAGGCCTGTTGCACAATACGCAAGGTTGTTCCACTTGCCGAGGCCTTGTCCGATGCTGAAATCTGGATCACAGGATTGCGACGCCAGCAATCTGGAGAGCGCAACAGTGTCAATTTCATGGAATGGGACGAGGAGCGCCGCCTTTTGAAGGTCAATCCGTTGTCTGACTGGTCAACCAAGGATGTTCGTGATGCCGTTGCGGCCCATGAAATTCCGGTCAATCCCATGCATCTGAGAGGCTACCCCTCAATTGGCTGTGAACCTTGTACTCGCGCAATCAAGCCCGGTGAACCGGAGCGTGCCGGGCGTTGGTGGTGGGAACAATCCAACAGTCGCGAATGTGGATTGCATGTAGAGTCGAGTTCATTGTCCAAGTTTACGGACAAGACACCCGACCCGAACCAGATCAAGCCGGAGGCCATAAAAGCCGGTTGACTGGCAGGCTGGAAGAGTCTGAAATTGCAACTGCAAACTGCTGATTGTTCCTGCTCCCTTGTCTCTAATTGTCGTTTCGCAAAGGAACAAACTTGACCGCTCAATTGCGTCGTGGCATCGCTCTGCCAAATCCGGATGGATTGAATAGAGGTTGAGCAATTCCATGGCGCATGATCCCAAAAACTCCTTTCAGGGCCTGATCCTGACACTCCATGAATATTGGGCTGCTTATGGCTGTGTCATATTGCAGCCTTATGATATGGAAGTCGGAGCTGGTACCTTTCACCCGGCGACCACTCTGCGTGCACTTGGACCAAAACCATGGAACGCAGCCTATGTGCAACCAAGCCGTCGTCCAACCGACGGGCGCTATGGCGAAAACCCCAACCGTCTGCAGCACTACTATCAGTATCAGGTCTTGTTGAAACCAAGCCCGCCTGACCTACAGGACCTTTATCTTGGGTCTTTGAAGGCAATCGGCATTGATACGGCTTTGCACGATGTACGTTTCGTCGAGGATGACTGGGAAAGCCCGACGCTCGGTGCCTGGGGCCTTGGCTGGGAAGTCTGGTGTGACGGTATGGAGGTGAGCCAGTTTACTTATTTCCAGCAGATATGTGGTCAGGAATGCGCACCTGTCTCCGGCGAACTGACCTATGGCCTGGAGCGCCTTGCCATGTATGTTCAGGGCGTCGACAATGTCTATGATCTCAACTTCAATGGCGGTGAAGGTGATGCCAAAGTGAGCTATGGTGAAGTGTTCCAGCAAACGGAGCGCGAATACAGCCGCTGGAATTTTGACATCGCGGATACAGACACGTTGCTGAAGCATTTTGAAGACGCGGAGGCCGAGTGCCGCCGCATTCTGGATGCCGATGAGATCGACCCGAAAAAGGACCGGGCCATTGTCATGGCTCATCCCGCTTACGATCAATGCATCAAGGCCAGCCACGTATTTAATCTGCTCGATGCACGGGGGGTTATTTCAGTAACAGAGCGGCAGAACTATATCGGGCGGGTCCGTGACCTTTCGCGTGCATGCGGCGAAGCCTACCTTAAAACCGAAGCTGGTGGTCTCAACGCGGCTTGAGTCAATTTTTGACTCCCTTTGTTTGCTCCTGCACAGTTTCGGGTCAAACCGGCTGAAGGAGAACTATCATGGCCAATCATGGGCATTTTTACTGGAATGAGCTGATGACTAACGACATTGAGCAGGCCAAGGCTTTCTATCACGAAGCCTTGGGATGGGAATTCCAGCCCATGCAGATGGAGAATGGCGCAACCTATTGGCTGGTCCCGGGCGACCCGATGCCAGTTTGTGGTATATTTTCAATGGAC
>JBPCWM010000202.1:0-6058 GCA_051009515.1 Rhizobiaceae bacterium
TGGCTGTTTGGTGAATGACAGACGGTCTTTGAAATCTGGGCCTGCCGTGCTGATACGCCGCTACAGCGTGGATAAGTCCCTAAGTTAACTCCATCACAAGCCCCGTTGCCTAAATTGAGCTTCAATGGAGTGATACGGCTGAAATCGTTGGTTGTGTTTTGCAAGATTGTCCTTATACGGACATCGCATTGAGTTGTAGTTTGTGAGTATGGTGATGGGAGTTGGGTGGCGTATGCGCGAATTCGTTCGCTCCCGGATTCCCTGGCTTGGCGTTGCATTTCGGACGCTATGGATAGCCCCTTTGTTGGTGGCTTGCGTCTCTCCATCGGATACAACATTTGGCATTGACACGTCCGCATATTCAGGAGCGAGTTATAGCGCAATCCGCAGGGCGGATGGTCTGGTTGCAGCTTTCACCTGCGGGCGCAATTATACCACCACGGCCAATAATGGACTGGTTGCAGAGCGATATATGCCCGGTGACACGCATTATGTTGAATTCAGATTGCGTGTGACACCGGCGTTGCCGTCCGGTCACATGCATGTGGTCTATGGGGAACTGGGTGCAAACCGACTGCCCAAGACATTCAACTATGTAGGATTGCTGCCCAAAGGCAGCTTGTTTGGGCTATATGCGGGAATATTCATTCCGGTCGGCATTAGCGGCGAGTTGGAACCCAGTTTGATGGACTGTGCGGTCAAGCCACAATCTGCCTACCGCGTCTCGCTTGATGCAAGCGAGTTCGAAACGCTATTGAACAAAATAGAGCGGTTCAGGGACAATCCGCCAGATTGGCGCATGCTGAGTTACAATTGTAATCACTTTGCCTCTGATCTGGGAAAGGTGGTTGGATTGAAGGCTCCCAAGGGTATGCGTAGCCAACAATTCCTGTCGAATGTCTATTTTCGACAATTCCTCAAAGCCAATGGTGAGAAGCCGCGCTATGTGCCTCAACCGGAACGCAGTTGATCCAAGTGCTGAAACTGTGGCTGGCAGGCCAAACATGACAATTCTGACAAGACGGCACTTGCGTCTTGCCCATTGCCTGCAAATCCGCTAAACCCGCGCCAAATTCCGCTCGAGCGATACTTGCGGGCATAATTGAACACCCAAAGAACAGTACGACCTGCGGACCGGCCGACAAGGCTGATTGAACCGCACATATGAGAATGACAAAGGACGCAACCCCATGCAGGTGACCGAAACTCTGAATGAAGGCTTGAAACGCGAAATCGCCATCGTTGTTCCCGCCAAAGACATGATGGCAAAGCGCGATGAGAGACTGGTGGATCTTAAAGACCGTGTGCGCATTAACGGTTTCCGTCCGGGGAAGGTTCCCCTGTCTCATGTTACCAAACTCTATGGCAAGTCGGTCATGGGTGAACTGGTCAATGAAACCATTGATGCCGAAACCAAAAACATGCTCGCTGAACGCAAGGAAAAGGCCGCTCAGCAGCCAACAGTAACGATGACCGAAGACGAAGCCGAAGCTGAGGAAATTCTCGACGGCAAGAAGGATTTCGAGTTCAAGATCGCCTATGAGATCATCCCGGCCTTCGAAATTGCCTCATTCGAGGAAATCAAGATCGAACGCCCAATTACGGACATCGCCGACGAAGAAATTACCGAACAGATGGAGCGCATTGCCGAAAACAATGCGACCTATGAAACCAAAAAGGGCAAGGCGGCCAAGAAAGACCGCGTTACCATGGATTATGTCGGCAAAATCGACGGTGAGCCGTTCGAGGGTGGTGCTGATGAGAACGCCAATCTGGTTCTTGGCTCCAACAGCTTTATCCCCGGTTTTGAAGATCAGTTGATTGGCACAAAGGCTGGTGACGAGTTGGAAGTCAAACTGTCATTTCCCGACGACTATGGCGCGGAACATCTGGCTGGCAAGGAAGCCACATTTGATGTCCACGTTCACGAAGTTGCCAAGCCCGCAAAAACCGAGTTGAACGACGAATTCGCCAAGACATTGGGTTTGGACGATCTCGACAAACTCAAGGAAGTGGTCAAGGGGCAGATCGAAGGCCAGTATGGTATCTATACCCGCCAGAAAGTAAAGCGTCAGTTGCTCGACAAGTTGGACGAGTTTCACCAGTTTGAACTACCTGCCGGAATGGTTGAGCAGGAATACGACAATATCTGGCAGCAGATCACCACTGACCTCAAGCAGGCTGGAAAGACTTTTGAAGACGAGGACACAACTGAAGAAAAGGCCAAGGAAGATTATATGAAACTGGCCGAACGTCGGGTTCGCCTTGGACTGGTTCTTGCTGAAATCGGTGAAGCGGCGAAAGTCGAAGTTACCGAAGAAGAAATGCAAAAAGCTCTTATGCAGCAAGTTCAGAACTATCCGGGCCAGGAACAGCAGATTTATGAGTTTTTCCAGAAAAACCCAGATGCAGTAGGCGGATTGCGTGCTCCAATCTTTGAAGAAAAAGTCGTTGACCATATTCTAGAGAACGCATCAGTTGAAGACAAGGTCGTGTCCAGGGAAGAACTGATGAAGGACGATGATCTGCCTGCTTAAGGTGAATTGTCCGGCAGTCTCTGCGAGTTAACAATGCAGAATAAAGGGGAGCGTCAATCGCTCCCCTTTTTTTGTTTGAGCCTATTGGCACAGAATCGAGCGGCGCCCCTGCATCGTAAAGAATGAGCAGGTGTACGTTTCACCCCACACGACGCGGCGGTCGACAACCGGCATGTTGGGATCCCCGGCAGCCGCACGCACACCGCGTGAAACACCGCCGCCATACCAGACATGGGCACGCATGAGTTTCTTCAACTTGGCCTTGTCCTTGGCAGTGACCGTATAACCATTGGTGTCGGTAATTGTCACAGGTGCCGAGCTGCCAGCATAGGCAGGCTGGCTGATGAAAGCGGCAGCCAGAAGGGTGGTGATGAATTTGGTTTTCATGATCGTTCCTTCCTGTTGGCGCCTCGAATGAAGCGCTCCATATTATTTTAGCCAGAATTTTGGAGAGGAAAAGGCCGATCCCGGTGATGTGAACCCAGGTGATCAGGAGGATTGAAATTGTGAACGATCCAATGTTAGCTGCATTAAAACAATAGGTTGGCGAAATCCATTCCCGCGTTGTGACTGGATGCCACTATAGCCGGGTTGTGACTTATGGCACAGGTCAAATTGGCCCATGCGGCTGAATTTTCCGCAACCCAATGGCAAATTAGAAGGATTCGACAGCTTGCAATATGTGCTCAATCAGTGAAAAATCACCGTCCAGCTTGTATTATGTGGGGCAGAGCTATGGGTTTTGGTTAGAAACCGGAAACAAGATGAAAACAATTCTTCAATATTGCACCAATCTCCCACTGCAGGCTTTTGAGGCTGGTGAAGTGTTGCTGGAGGAAGGTGGGTCGACCCATCAGATATTCATTCTCAAGGAAGGGGCCATCGAGGTTTATAGAGGGGACGAAATAATTGCCATAATCGGTGAGCCCGGATCGGTATTTGGCGAAATGTCTGTTTTGCTGAATTGTCCACACACCGCAAATGTGCGCACGGCTGCATCATCAAGCCTCTATCGAGTGGACGGAGCTCTGGAATTTCTCCACGACAATCCTGACATTTTGCTGCCGATTACCCGGTTGCTTGCAAGCCGGTTGCGCAACTCCACCACTTATCTGTTGGACATCAAGAAGCAATTCAAAGATCAATCCGACCATTTCTCGATGGTCGACGCAGTGCTGGAATCGCTTTCGCATGAACAGGATGCGGTGTTTACCCCTGACGAGGAATTGCCGCCCGATCCATAAAGTACACCCACTCCGGTGCATCCGTGATTGGCAGGACCGGCCGTTCCAGTGGTTCATCAAGACGCACCGTCTCTGCACCATACGCTGATTTCCAATAGGCGCGCTTGTCCTCGGTATCAATCAAAACATGGGACGGAACCCGGCCCGGTTGATGGCCACCATTGAAAACCCAGGTTTTACCGATCCTGTCCACCCACGACCCGTCGTTGATGTAGGGAGACTGATGGATATGCCCGCTAAGCACCAAGTCTGGCTGATACTTTTTGATCCACTTACCAAGGCACTCATCGCCATAAGAAATTTTGCCGCCCCAGCTTGTGGGAGATTCATCAGGTGGTGCGTGGTGAACCCATACCCAGTGCCCAGCCTCGTGAGTTGCATCCCTGGCCAATTGTTCTTCAACATCATATTGGGCATTTTTTCCGTCCCACCACGGGCAAACAGAAAACAGCGAACCTTCAATTTCGACTGAATCCCCATCGCTGGGAATGCCTAACAAACTGGCAGTGGTTATCCACTTGCAAACTTGCTCGCCAAATTCATCCTTGGCGTCGAGGTCATGATTCCCGGAAGAAACAATCAGCTTTGTCTTCTTTTTGATGCGCTGGAAATATTTCTTTATCACAACAGCCTGAGCTTCCCGCCCGACCATGTTGGAAATTTCCAAATGATCTCCGGCCATAACGATCAGATCCACGTCCTCTGCAACATCAACAATCCAGTCCAGCTTTAGCAGATCATAATGCACATCGGCTACATGCAGGCACTTCACGTTTTTACTCCCTCAGAGAATGGTCCATTCAAGGTCTGTTCAACGAGTTCAACCCAAAAGCTTGAACCGGGTACAAGTCCGTCATCATTAAAATCATAATCAGCAGAATGAAGGGGGCGACTATGTGAACCTGTGGTTCCATTTCCGGCAAAGACAAAGCAGCCCGGCCTGGCCAGCGCCATATGGGCAAAATCTTCCGATGCCAGAACTGGCGCGCAATTCCGGTCAACATGCCCTCCGCCTGCCAGAGCCAATGCGGCGCTTGCGGCCCGGTCCGTTGGGCCCGGAGCATTTACAGTGGCCTTGAAAATAGTATCGTAACTGACCTTGGCTTCAACGCCGTGGGCAATTGCAATTCCTGAAACGATGGAGCGCATATGCTGTTCGATTGCTGCACTGACCTCGGCGGAAAGGGCACGGGCATCCCCGGACAATACAGCTTTACCCGGTAGGATATTGCGATTTCCGTCGGTTTTGAATTCTGTAATCGAAACCACACCGTTATTGCCGGGATTGAGTTTGCGAGAAACGATGGTTTGCAATGCTGTGACCATTTCTGCACCAACAACTATTGCGTCCACCCCCATATGGGGCATGGCAGCATGGCCACCACGCCCGTTGATGGTGATTTCAAACAGGGCTTCGCTGGCCATGATGGTTCCCGGTCTCGTAGCAAATTCCGCAACGGGCAGGCCGGGCATGTTGTGCATTCCATAAACTTCATCGACTGGAAAACGATCGAACAATCCGTCATCAATCATGGCCGGCCCACCTTTGCCATGCTCTTCTGCGGGTTGAAAAATAAAAACCACTCGCCCGTTGAAATCTCCGCTCCGCGCCAGGTGTTTGGCGGCCCCCAGGAGCATGGCCGTATGGCCATCATGGCCACAGGCATGCATCACACCCGGATTGCCGGACTTGTGGCTAAACTCGTTTTGCTCGGTTATGGGCAAGGCGTCCATATCGGCGCGCAAGCCGATTGCCGCGGTATTGTTGCCGCGTTGCAGAACGCCTACTACGCCTGTCACGCCCAGACCGGTATGGACTTCCAGGCCGAATTCCGTGAGCAAATCTGCCACCCGCGCGGCCGTTCGATGTTCTTCAAAACCAAGTTCGGGATGGAGGTGGAAATCCTGTCGCCATGACTTCATTTCCTGCAGAAGGTCGCTGGTATGCATCAGTCCAGTTTCTCCAGCGCAATGACCCAACCCATCACATTGTGGCCTGGAAGGTGATCTCCAAACTGCTTTTCGATCACTTGTACCAATCCCTCTTTCTCCAGGTCAGTGAGTTTGTCCCGCAGATCGCCTTTGTCCCAATATTGTTCGTTGAGCGCAATGATGAGGTGGCCTCGTTTCTTCAAAATGCGTAGCAGATCATCACAGGCATCGGGAAACACATGTCCAAATGAAAATACCCCAACACAGGTCACCACATCATAGATCTCGTTAGCCAGATTTGGTTGACCTTCGTTCAGGTTTGCCTCGAACAGTGCGTCATAACAC
>JBPCWM010000203.1:0-5323 GCA_051009515.1 Rhizobiaceae bacterium
GTCCAGCAGACCATCGAAGGTTTGTTGCATTTCTACTCTCTTGACTGGAAGTTGGGCGTTGCTGTCTTGCCCATAGTCCAGTTGAGCAACCGGTGCAAGTTGAACTCATGACCATCAACTTCAAACGGCAACCGCCTTCACACCTCGAATGGTGCAAGTTTGTCCCAATCGAAATCAACGCCGGTTCCTGGCCTATCAGGAGCAACCGCAAGATGGTTTTCCACGACCAGAGGACGTTTTGTATAGGCGTCAATAGGGAATGAATGCACTTCGATCCAGCCCGGATTCGGGCGACCCGACACGAGGCTCACATGCAACTCCTGCATTCCGTGGCTACAAACGGGCAAACCGTGTTGAATGGACAAGTCGGCAACCTGCAGCCAGCCGGTAATACCACCACAATTGGATGCATCTGGTTGGATAAACGCAAGTTTTGATTGTTCAAATGCATACTCGAACTCATGGATTGTGTGCAGGTTCTCTCCCATCGCCAAAGCCATGCCTGTTTCCTCCACGATGCGGGCGTAACCCTGATAATTGTCGGGAATGATCGGCTCTTCAAACCAAAAGAGATCATAAGGTTCGAAGGCGCGACAAGCCTCGATTGCCTGATCGACGGACATGGCATAATTGGCATCCACCATAAAGGCGATATCTGACCCGATAAATTCACGTATGGCCGCGATTCGCTCAACATCATCAGCCAGATTTGGCTGACCAATCTTGATCTTCACACCATTGAAACCCCGTTGCAGATAGGAACGGGTCTGATCCAGCAATTCGTCCAGCGTAAAGTTCAGATCGATCCCGCCACAATAGGCCTTGCATCGGTCGGAATGCCCGCCCGCCATCTTGTAAAGAGGTTCGGAGGTGACTTTCCCCCTTATATCCCAAAGCGCTATATCGAGCGCTGAAATCGCAAAAGATGCAATTCCACCGCGCCCGACATAGTGAACGTGCCACTGCATACCTTCATAGAGTTCTTCAACTGCCTCTGCTTCTCGCTCGATGAGGAATGGCACCAGATCGTGATCCAGCATGGCTTTAATTGCAAATCCGCCCTTACCGCCTGTATAGCAATAGCCTGTGCCCACCACTCCGGATTCGGTCGTAATTTTTGCTGTCACAAGTTCAAAATGGGTATGTGCACCATGTTTGGCATCAACCAGAACTTGCGCCAATGGAACATGAAACAACCTTGTCTCAATCTGTTTTATTTTCGACACGGAATTCCCCAGAGTTTTATCAGCTTACCAGTTCAACAAACATGCCGATTGTTCGATGTTTCGGCAATATGCCCGACGCAGGCTATACGCAAAATCTGCAAAATATCTGGCCTCACTTGATTTCCTGACTGATCCTGCCTTGATTGGCACGAACGGTCGTGAAGGATTCGCAATGCCTAACGCCTATGTGCAAAATGTTCTGGATGCCCTGCAGGAAGCAGTTTTTATTGTTGACCAGAACCGTGTTGTCCTGCTCACCAATCCTGCTGCCGAAAGTATCTATGGCAACCGCCACCTGGGGCAGGATTTCGTGCGTATATCAAGAAATCCGGACTGCCTGCGCGCAATCGGACAGGTGTTAAACGGTGAATCACGATCACAAAGCGTCGTCTATTTTGACACCGTGGCCAATGCAACGCTGAAACTGAACGTCGTCAGCCTTGGTGACAAAAATGAAGACGGGGCACGCGCAGTCATCTCCATTCGCGACATTTCCGACTTGCGGGAGGCCGAACAGATGCGTTCTGACTTCGTTGCTAATGTGAGCCACGAATTGCGATCTCCACTCACCGCACTCTCCGGCTTCATAGAAACGCTGGGCCTTATGGACAAGGATGAAACCGAAGCCCGTGCAAGGTTTTTGAACCTGATGGATTCTGAAGCACAACGCATGATCAGGTTAATTGCCGACCTTTTGTCTTTGTCCAAAGTCGAATCGCGTCAGCGCATGCGACCGGATGACCAGGTTCATGTGCCAGCAATCCTGACCAGGGTTAAAGCCACCCTTGAAAGTCTGGCTACAGATGAAGGCATGACAATCGAGCTGGATGTGGAAGACGGTTTGCCGTCCGTATCCGCCAGTGAAGACGAGTTGACGCAAGTGTTTCAAAATCTGATTGAAAACGCACTGAAATATGGTCGCCGCGGATCGCAAGTGCACGTAAGAGTATTTCGGCAACCCGATATTGCCGGATTGATTGGCCCCGGAATATTGATTGAAGTTACAGATCAGGGTGAAGGCATTGCCAAACAGCACATTCCACGCCTGACTGAAAGATTCTACCGTGTGGACACCCACCGCTCCCGCGATAAGGGTGGCACAGGTCTTGGTCTTGCCATCGTCAAGCACATTATTAACAGGCATCGTGGGCGTTTTCTCATTACCAGTGAAGAAGGTGTTGGAAGCCGGTTTACTGTCGTACTTCCAGTATCTTACGAAACTCACTCCTGACTGTGCGGGCAGTTGATTGTGCACTGTCACAAAACTGTAGCAAAACTGACATACTCGGTTCACATCACCAGTTCAGGACCCCCGTGTCCAATTCATGGAACGTAACAAAACAGGAGATTCTGGCATGTCGCTCAGAACCACATCACTTGGCCTGACAGCCGCTTTCGCTGCCGTTTGCCTCAGCAGCTCTGCTTCTTTTGCCCGCGATCAAATCAACATCGTCGGGTCATCCACCGTATTCCCATTTGCTACAGCGGTTGCTGAGCGTTTTGGTAAAAACACAGATTTCAAAACACCCGTTGTTGAGAGCACCGGCTCTGGTGGTGGTTTGAAACTGTTCTGCGCTGGTGTTGGTGAAAACACACCTGACATCACCAATGCATCCCGTCGCATCAAGTCCAGCGAAGTTGAACTGTGCGCCAAAAACGGTGTTGCAGAAATCGTCGAAGTCAAAGTGGGCTACGACGGCATTGTACTGTCCAACTCGCGCGCTTCTGAGGTCATGAAACTGACCCGCAAGGACATCTTTACTGCGTTGGCCAAAGACGTGCCTGTCGATGGTAAGCTTGTTCCGAACCCATACACCACATGGAAACAGGTCAATGCGTCTTTGCCTGACGTAAAGATCGAAGTGCTTGGCCCTCCCCCAACATCCGGTACACGTGACGCTTTCGTGGAACTGGCCATGGAAGGCGGCTGCAAGGGCTATGAAATGATCGCGGCCATGAAAAAGTCCGACAGCAAGGGCTACAAGGCCGTTTGCCACACCATTCGCGAAGATGGTGCGTTCGTTGAAGCAGGTGAGAACGACAACCTGATCGTTCAGAAACTCGAAGCCAACCCAGCCGCTTTCGGTATTTTTGGCTACAGCTTCCTCGACCAGAATTCTGACAAGGTTCAGGGTTCGGAGATCGAAGGCAACCTGCCAACATTCGAAAAGATTGCTGCTGGCGATTATCCTGTTTCCCGCTCTCTCTACTTCTACGTGAAGAAGGCCCATATCGGTGTGATTCCCGGCCTCGAAGGCTTCCTTGCTGAGTTCACCAGCGAAGATGCATTCGGAGAAGACGGATATCTTGGCGAAAAAGGCCTGATCCCAATGACTGAGGATGAAGCTGCTGCAGTCAAGGCTGCTGTCGCTAACCTCACACCTCTGTCTATGTAATCCAGTAGACTGAATTACCTCCCCGGCACCTGTTGTGGTGCCGGGGTTCCCTCCTTGCCGGATATCACAATGTCTGTTTCGAACTCCATTTCAATCGTCCGCTCCAATAATCGTGGGCGGGGCGTCGATATCGCAGTTCGTACAGTCCTTGTGATTTGTGCACTGGTGGCCGTTGCCACAACCGTTGGCATCGTCGCCTCATTACTCACCGAAGCTTACTTGTTCTTTCAGGAAATCCCGGTTTTTGATTTCCTGTTTGGGCTGGAATGGTCGCCCCAGACAGCTTTACGGGCTGACCAGGTAGGAGCGTCAGGAGCCTTTGGTGCTGTTCCACTCATCGTTGGCACCCTACTAATCAGCGCGATTGCCATGATTGTCGCCACACCGCTTGGCTTGATGTCAGCAATCTACCTGGCCGAATATGCATCGAGCGGCACACGGAGTATCATTAAGCCGCTCCTCGAACTGTTGGCTGGTATTCCCACCGTCGTATATGGTTTCTTTGCTGCTCTCATCGTAGCTCCCATGCTCCGTTCGGGAGGCGAGGAACTGGGATTTTCCATTTCTTCTGAAAGCGCCCTTGCAGCCGGTTTGACCATGGGCGTGATGATCATACCCCTGGTATCTTCCTTATCTGATGACGTGATCAATGCCGTACCCCAATCGCTCCGCGACGCGTCTTACGGGTTGGGTGCCACACAGGCTGAAACCATCAAACAGGTCATTTTGCCAGCGGCAATTCCGGGTATTGCAGGTAGCCTCCTTCTGGCTACTTCCCGTGCTATTGGTGAAACCATGATCGTTGTCATGGCCGCTGGTCTGGCTGCCAATCTGACGCTCAATCCATTTGAAGCTGTTACCACGGTAACCGTTCAGATTGTTACTCTCTTAACTGGTGACCAGGAATTCGACAGTGCCAAGACGCTGTCAGCCTTTGCGCTGGGACTTTTACTCTTCATCATAACTCTGTGTCTGAACGTAGTCGCGCTGCGTATCGTTGATAAATACAAGGAACAGTATGACTGATACGATCGACATCATCTCCAGCGACAAGTCGCATCGTCACAGTGCCGAGCGACGATTTCGCGCCTATGGAATTGCCGCGATAACCATTTCGCTCGGGTTTCTTGTGGTTATGGTTGGCTCCATATTGTTGCGCGGCACCGGTGCCTTGCAGCAAACCTTTGTTCAGATCGAAATCACACTACCTGCCGACAAGATTGATCCAGATGGAACCGGTGATCCCGAGGTCATCAGGAAAGCCCGCTACGGCTCCTATCTTAAACAGGCCTTGCGCGAGAGATTTCCGCAGGCCACCAGTCGCTCGGACAAACGCGCACTCTACAAGCTGATCAGTGCCACCGCTGAATATGATGTCCGGGATACCGTGATCAAGAATCCTGGTCTGATTGGTACGACCGCCTCTTTCTGGGTTCGTTCGTCCAGCGATCTCGACATGTATATGAAGGGCAATATTGATGCCTCATTGGACGAAAGTCAGCGTCGCATAAGCGACCAGCAGTTGAAATGGATAGACGACCTGAAGTCTAAAGGTCAGATTGAACTGCGCTTCAACACCCAGTTCTTTACAGGCGGAGATTCCCGCGAACCGGAACAGGCCGGTATTTTGGGTGCCGTCATGGGATCGGCACTGACTCTGCTTGTCTGCTTCCTTTTGGCTTTCCCTCTTGGCGTGCTGGC
>JBPCWM010000204.1:0-6916 GCA_051009515.1 Rhizobiaceae bacterium
CCCTGAATGTTTGACGGGAAGATATTGCGCGGGCTGACAGGGATGCCCATGCGAAAAATGGCTTTTGCAAACAGATGGTTGGCTGAAGCTGAGCCGGTTCCGTTCACATTGGCGAACTTGACTACAAAATCGTTTATGCCTTTGATTTGTTTCATGTGACATCCACCAATTCTGGCGTCGCCTTGGACACATTGTAGAAAAACATTTGCATATCCCAAGCTGCTGTTGGACAGCGTTCTGCGCATAGACCGCAATGAAGACACACGTCTTCGTCCTTGACCATCACACGGCCCGTTGGCAAGGGTCCGGAAACGTAAAGATCCTGCTCCTTGTTTTCAGCAGCAACCAGCAAATTGCCGCGTAATTCGTCTTCTGGCGCATTGTTGATGAAATTAATGCAACTGGTTGGGCAGATATCGGTGCAGGCGTCGCATTCAATGCAGCTGGCATCGGTGAAGACGGTCTGGGCATCGCAGTTCAAACAGCGCTCTGCCTCGATAAAGGCGGTTTCGGCATCAAAACCCAGTTCAACCTCCACCTTGCGGTCATTGAGTGCTTTTTTGAGGTCTTCCAAGGGCACAACCTTGCGTTCGTCGGTTATCGGAATGGAATCATAACTCCATTCATGGATGCCCATTTTCTGGCTAACCAGATTGACGAACGGAGCGGGGCGTTTGGAGATATCCTTGCCCTGACAATAAAGATCGATCGACACTGCGGCCTGATGACCATGAGCGACGGCAGTAATTATGTTTTCCGGTCCAAAGGCTGAATCGCCACCGAAAAACACCTCTGGCCGGCTGGATTGGAAGGTTTTTTCATTGAGGATGGGCAGGCCCCATTTGTTGAAATTGATTCCTGTGCTGTCTTCAATCCAGGGGAACGCATTTTCCTGGCCGATGGCAACCAATACGTCGTCACAGGGAACGAATTCGGGTGGTTCACCCATGGAGACCAACTCTCGGCGACCATCTTCATGATAGATGGCTTCAACTTTGTCGAAGGTCATACCCACAAGCTTGCCTTGCTCAACAACAAATTCCAGCGGCACGTGATTGTCGATGATCGGGATGCCTTCGTGCTGGGCATCTTCTTTCTCCCAGGGTGATGCCTTCATATCTGCAAAGGGGCTGCGCACAATGACATTGACTTCATTGCCTCCGAGCCGTCGCGATGTGCGGCAGCAATCCATAGCGGTATTGCCACCACCCAGAACAATGACCCGCTTGCCAATTTTGTCGGTATGTTCAAAGGCAACGCTTGAAAGCCAGTCAATCCCAATATGAATATTGGCGTCCGCCTCCGAGCGACCTGGTAGGTTGGGCAAATCGCGGCCCCGTGGTGCGCCACTGCCGACAAACACAGCGTCATATCCCCTGGTCAGCATATCCGCCATGCTGTCAACATAGGTGTCGAAGACCGTGGTGATGCCCATGTCGAGGACATAGCCGATTTCTTCGTCCAACACTTCCTCGGGCAAACGGAAAGCCGGAATCTGGCTGCGCATGAAACCACCACCCTTCACCTGTTCGTCAAACAGATGAATTTCATATCCCAGCGGTGCGAGGTCACGTGCGACAGTGAGGGAGGCAGGACCTGCACCGATCAGCGCGATTTTCTTGCCGTTGGCGGGGCCTGCCTTGGGCAGGCTGTCGGCAACATTATCCTTGAAATCAGCGGCGACACGTTTCAACCGGCAGATTGCAACAGGTTCCTGTTCCAAGCGCCCACGCCGGCAAGCCGGTTCGCATGGGCGGTCGCAGGTCCGGCCAAGTACACCTGGAAATACATTACTTTCCCAATTGATCAGATAGGCATCAGTATAGCGCTGCTGTGCGATAAGACGGATATAGGCTGGAACCGGCGTGTGCGCCGGGCAGGCATATTGGCAATCGACCACTTTGTGGAAATATTCCGGGTCGGTAATATCGGTAGGCTTCAACTCCCCATCCTTTCGCACTTACTCCCAAAGTGTTTTGGATGTTGACAACTCAAACACCTGCACCTGCTCGTGTAAAGAGCATCGCTAATGGCTATTCAGAATAATTTAAAACCGAGTACGTTGGAAAAGAGTTCGGTGCGCATATTTGCCCCACCAGATCGCCCGCAATCGAGTACGCATTTGCATGAATCTTACCAGGTTGCCCAAAGAAGTGGGGAGAAATTATAAAACTTATATGAAAACGGATCGAGCAGCGCTTGGGTATAGCACTCGGCATAGGGCTGCTACAGTCGATTCAATTTACTGCTACACCAGGCTCTGGCGTCCAAGCTGGAGTTGTTCCAGATTGACAAGGAGAAAGTGGTTAGACCGTTCCCACAACTTGTTTGTTGAATCGAATAACCGTCGCCATGTTTTAGCTTTGGCTCGGACTTTTCCGCCCCGTGTATTGGTGCTATCAATTGGTTTCTATCGGCATTCCGGGAGGCCACAATGCAAGGTCATTGCTTGTGCAGAAACATTCAATTCGAAGTTGACGAACCTGTCCAGTCTTGTGTGACTTGCCATTGCGACAGTTGCAGGCGCCAATGCTCAGCACCCATGACCACTTATGTGGGGGTGACCGATGGTCAGTGGTGGTGGATTACCGGTACACCCAAAATCTTTCAGTCATCACCTGGGGTTGAACGCAGCTTTTGTCCGGATTGTGGAACGCCACTTTCCTTCAGGTCCGATAATATGTCTGCCGTCATGCGTTTCTACGTTTCAGCACTGGATCAGCCCGGGCACTTCGAACCAACGCTTCATGTTGCATGGGAAGAAAAGCTCTCATGGCTGAAGCTTGATGATGGATTGCCACACTGCGTCGGACCAGACTACACGAAGGACTGGCGGGGCAGACACTAATTGGACCGCACACGTGACTTCGGATTGTGCTCACTGCTACCTGCCGATTGTCACCTCATTTGGTACGTCTTTTGCTGAGCCTGATTTTGGTTTAGAGTTTCCTCAGTGGGCACCAACCATGGCTTAATTGGTCGCGGAGACGATATATGAATATGCAACAATCGGTACGCACAGTACTGTCCAAATACGCAACATTTGAAGGCCGTGCTCCTCGATCTGAATATTGGTGGTGGGTGCTGTTTTTCTTTATCCTGTCTGCCTTGGCGCGGTTTGTTGATGCAATTCTGATTGGCCCATTGCTCGGGTTTGATGCATTTGCAGAGAATGCAGGCCAGCCATTGGGCCTTTTGATTGGATTGGCGCTGCTGCTCCCCAGTATCGCAGTCAGCTGTCGCAGATTGCATGATATTGGCAGGTCCGGTTGGTGGTTGCTGATCGGGCTCGTGCCCCTCATCGGCGGGTTGGTTCTGCTCTACTGGTATGTTCAGCCCAGCGATCCCAACAGCAATGAGTATGGTTGAGTTGAGCAGCGCCGTTTCCCTGTACCATGTCAGCCAGTTCAACCCCGTGCTGAGTTGAGCTTTAGATATTCCATCAATCCTTTGCGATTGGCATTGGGGCTCAGCGTTCAGCCCGCACCCTTTACCTGCCGGTCGTAGTCAATCGCGTCGAACCAGCCAAGTGAATTGGTGATCAATAGATCGTCGTCCAGTTCCCATTCCTCCCAGCCACTGGCGCGCACAAATTGATTGGTGTCGACATGATGACCTTCAAGTGTCCAGCCGAACACGCCGTGATCACCTGCAACGCGAAAAAAGTCGCGGATCAGCACCAGGTTGGGAAAGGAAGCCATGAAACCGCCAGCCATGCCCAACATGGCTTCACGGCCGAATTGCTGTTCCCCCCTGTTGATTGTGATGCCCCTGTCAGGCGCATAGTGATCAGCCACAGCACCCGGGTCGCCGGAATTCCAGGCCTCGGTGTATTTGGCGGTCATGGTTTCAAACTGTTCAGCTCTGATTGTCATTTTGCTTCCTATAGAATTCAACTGCACCGGTTCAATCGGATCTTGTCCAAGTCAAACTCTGGTTGGGCCACAAGCACAGTTGAATTGCCGGCAGGGTGCAACAGCAAAGTTAAAACCATGTGTGGTTTAGTTGCAGAACTTGCCCTAAGCTTCCAGCTGATCGTCAGTTTGTGATGTGGGATGGGGCATTTCAGGAATGGAAACACTGGTCAAATGGTTGGAAGCCCGAAATCTGGAAGGCCTGACCGAAATCCTGGAGCGAGCAGAGATTGACCTCGATATTCTCCATGAACTCACCGATGAAGACCTTCGCGAAATAGGCTTGTCGCTTGGAGCCAGAAAGCGTTTACGCAGTGCAATCAACGGTGCAGAGTTAGAAGCGCCACCTGCAAATGAGAATTCAAGGAGGACCACTTCCGGGGAGGCGGAGAGGCGCCAACTGACCACGATGTTTGTCGATTTGGTGGGGTCCACTGCCTTGTCAACGCAGCTTGATCCCGAAGACATGCGAGAGGTTATTACCCGATATCAAAACACAGTTGCTGGTGTGGTTACCCGCTATTCAGGGCATGTTGCCAAATATATGGGCGACGGAATTCTGTGTTACTTCGGGTGGCCAAGCGCCCATGAGGATGATGCCAAGAGAGCCGCGCGATCCGGTCTGGAGATTATCGAAATTGTCAATGGTTCGATGGCCCCAAATGGCCAGGAACTTTCGGTTCGAATCGGAATTGCCACAGGTGTTGTGGTAGTCGGAGACCTTATTGGTGAGGGAGCGGCGCAGGAGGAAGCGGTTGTAGGAGACACGCCGAATCTGGCGGCCCGTCTGCAGGGTGTTGCCGAGCCCGGTCAGGTGATCGTGGCGCAGACAACCCGTCAGCTCATTGGAAATGATTTTGAACTTGAGGCTCTGGTCCCACTGGAACTGAAGGGAATTGACGGGGCGACACGGGCCTGGAGTGTTGGAGCTGAACGCAGCCCCGAGCGGCGGTTTGAATTTCACGAAGGTGAAACCGTGCTGCCGATGGTAGGGCGAAATCATGAATTGGCGCTGGTCATGGAACGTTGGAACCGCGCTTGCAAAAGCGAAGGGCAGCTTGTGGTCTTGAGCGGAGAGGCCGGTATTGGAAAATCGCGTCTCACCCGGGCGGTGGTTGAAGGAGTGCATCAGCAAGATCATCTCAGACTAAGTCTGTTCTGTTCCCCCTATCATGTCGATTCCAGCTTCTATCCTGTGTTGCAATATTTGCAGGATGCCCTTTCGCTGACCGATGGCATGAGTGATGCCGATAAATTACAACGACTGGAGACCGGTCTTCTGGCAGCGGACCCACAGATCATTGCCGCGTTGCTGCAGATTGATATATCTGGAAAATACGCTCCCCTCGAACTGCATCCTCAGCAGGTGAGAGTCCGAATTCTGGAGGAAATGTCGAAGGAATTGCGCGCGTTTTCCCGTCAAACTCCGGTTCTTCTGGTTGTTGAGGATGCCCATTGGATTGATGCGTCGACGCTTGCCTTGCTGGATACCTGCCTTGATCTGATTGCCAATGAACGCGTCCTTATATTGGTTACAGCCAGACCGACGTTTTCTCATGGTTTTGGTGGTCATCCTATCGTCAGTAAGCTGGCCTTGAACAGACTGGGTTCGGATCAAACAGAAGGTATACTGAACAAGATTACCAGCGGGAAGCGCCTTCCCGAGGAACTGGTATCGGAAATCAATTCACGTACAGACGGTGTGCCCCTGTTTATTGAGGAATTGACAAAGACCATTCTGGAGTCTGGTGAACTGCGCGAAACTGAAAATGCTTATGAACTGACCGGCCCCATCAGTCGCATGTCGATTCCGGCCACCTTGCATGACTCGCTTATGGCTCGCATCGACCGTTTGCAGCCAATCAAGGAAGTGGCGCAGATGGCAGCCTGTATCGGGCGCAGCTTTCAACGGTCAGTTTTGATCAAGGTTTCTCGCCTCGATGACAAGACCATGGATGATGCTCTTGCTAAACTGGAAAGCAGCGAACTGGTTTTCCGACGCGGCACACCACCGGATGCAAGCTACGTTTTTAAACATGCACTGGTTCGCGATGTCGCCTATGAAAGTCTGCTGAAGCGGCGTCGGCAGGAGATCCATCATGGGTTGTTGGATGTTTTTGAGGCGGACCCTGCCACTCCACCGGAAATTACAGCTTATCATGCCGCAGAAGCGGGATTGGCAGAAAAGGCGGCCTTGCTTTGGCGCGAAGCGGCGGGCCAGGCGCAAGCGCGCCCGGCTTATGATGAGGCATCAAATCAGTTGCGGTCCGCACTTGTGCTCATGGAAAAGTTGTCGGACCAGCCGGACTGGAAGGAAAGGGAGTTGGAGGTTCTGGTTCAGTTGGCCCAGGTGCACATTGCAAAGGATGGCTATGCCTCTCCCGAAGCGTCTGAAGCCTTTGACAAGGCACTGGACAGGATTGATGCAACCGAAAATGCAGAGCTTCGAATTGCAATTTATTACGGAACCTGGATTGCACCTTATATCGGCAATCGATTGCGTCATGCCTATGAACTGGTTTCTCGCCTTGTCAAGGAAATGGAGCAGGAACAGGCTATTGTCCCGCGTCTGATCTCTTTGCGTATGCGCGCAGCAACGCTGATTTCAATGGGGCGCCCGGGCGAAGCATTGGAAGACCTTGAGGCGGCCTACGAACTCTATCAGTCGGCGCAGATAGAGGATTTTTCAAACAGATTTGCACAGGATCCGGGTGTGCAGATTTGGTCCTACATGCTGCTTGCGAAATGGCAGGTTGGGGATTCCGTGGGCGCGCTGGATTTAGCTGACCGGGCACTCGCGCGTGCCCGTGAACTCAATCATGCCAATACAATCTGTTATGCCGGTTTGCACTGTATCACTCTTGCTGTGTGGATGGGTGACATCGATCGTGCCCGGACAATCAACGGAGAGATGGGTGTTCTGGCCGAGAGACATGATATGGCCCTGTGGAAGCTTTATGTGGCCATCTACGACGCTGTCATCACTTGTATGGCTGATGATC
>JBPCWM010000205.1:0-7594 GCA_051009515.1 Rhizobiaceae bacterium
CAATAGCTCAAGCCGGCAAATCTCTGTTTTTGCTGGAATTTGTCAAAGCTTTTGGCCTTGGATTGCGTTATTTTTTCGCACCAAAAGCCACAATCAATTATCCGTTCGAGAAGGGGCATTCATCTGCCCGTTTTCGTGGTGAACATGCATTGCGTCGCTATCCCAATGGGGAAGAGCGTTGCATTGCCTGCAAGCTGTGCGAAGCGATTTGTCCCGCACAGGCAATTACGATTGAAGCAGGGCCGCGCCGTAATGACGGAACACGCCGCACGGTGCGCTACGATATTGACATGGTGAAATGCATCTATTGCGGATTTTGCCAGGAAGCCTGTCCGGTGGACGCGATTGTTGAAGGGCCGAATTTCGAGTTCGCCACAGAGACACGCGAGGAACTTTATTATGACAAGGACAAGCTTTTGGAAAACGGCGCGCGCTGGGAGCGCGAATTGGCCCGTAACATAGCAATCGACGCTCCTTATCGATAAGGATGTTGAATATTTTTGAATGTCCGCGCTGCCCAATGGACGGGCGGCGGGGGAAGCGCTAAGAGGGCGCAATGTCGCAGGCGGGCCGAATTCGGTTTCGTCAGAGAGGATGCCGCAAGGCAAGCAATTACAGGGGTATAGGTCATAAAGACCGATCTCCTGACGGGTAAGAAAGTGCATAACGCTATGAGCGTCATTGCCTTGTTTTTTTATTTGTTCGCAACCATCACAGTTGCGTCTGCATTTATGGTGATTGCCTCGCGCAATCCGGTTCATTCCGTGCTGTTTTTGATACTGGCATTTTTCAATTCTGCTGGCCTGTTCATGTTGATGGGGGCAGAATTTCTCGCCCTGATCCTGATCGTGGTTTATGTCGGTGCTGTTGCGGTGTTGTTCCTGTTCGTCGTCATGATGCTGGATGTCGACTTTGCCGAATTGCGGGATGGTTTCTTGCAATATTTGCCGATCGGAGCCTTGATCGGCGCGGTGTTGGCCATTGAGCTTGTTCTGGTGCTTGGGTCATATTCGATGGACGCAGAAGCAGTGCGTGTTGCAGTTCAGCCCATTCCGGACATGGCAGAGACATCGAACATCAAGGCGATCGGTGATCTGCTTTACACCCGTTATATTTTCTTTTTCCAGCTTGCAGGCATGATCCTTCTGGTTGCCATGATTGGAGCCATCGTATTGACACTGAGCCATCGTCCGGATGTCAAACGGCAAAACATCAATGACCAGGTCGCACGTGATCCTGAGGATGCCGTCACCTTGCGTGGCGTGAAATCAGGGGAGGGCATCTGATATGGTCATTGGACTTAGTCATTTTTTGACGCTCGGAGCCATCCTTTTCACGCTTGGCGTGTTCGGAATCTTTTTGAACAGAAAGAATGTCATCGTCATTCTGATGTCTATTGAACTCATTCTTTTGGCCGTCAACATCAACTTCCTGGCCTTTAGTCAGGCCAATGGGGACTTGATGGGGCAGATATTTGCGCTTCTTGTGCTCACTGTGGCCGCTGCAGAAGCCGCCATTGGCCTTGCCATACTTGTAGTCTTCTTCCGGAACCGCGGATCCATCGCGGTTGAGGATGTTAATGTGATGAAAGGGTAAGTCGCGATTTCGCGCATATGATATCATGCTTCATCTCATCGTCTTCCTACCCCTTGCTGGATTTCTGATCGCGGGCCTTTTTGGCAAGCAAATCGGCGATAAGGCATCTGAATATGTAACATCCGGTTTTCTGGTCATTGCGGCCCTGTTGAGTTGGGCGAACTTCTTCGGCTTCTGGCTCGGGGACGCACAGGCCTTTACCGTCAACGTTATGAGCTGGATTTCAATCGGCAACTTCTCTGTTGACTGGGCTTTCCGTGTGGATACGCTGACCGCCGTAATGTTGATTGTAGTCAACACCGTGTCCGCGTTGGTTCATATCTACTCCATCGGCTATATGAGCCATGATCCGCATCGACCGCGTTTCTTCGCATATCTGTCGCTTTTCACCTTTGCCATGCTCATGCTGGTGACGTCCGACAACCTCATTCAGATGTTCTTTGGCTGGGAAGGAGTCGGACTGGCGTCCTATCTGTTGATTGGATTCTGGTTCAAGAAACCTTCGGCGAATGCTGCGGCAATCAAGGCGTTTGTAGTGAACAGAGTCGGGGATTTCGGCTTTGCACTGGGCATTTTTGGCGTGTTTGTCATGTTTGACAGCGTCAATTTCGATGTCATCTTTGCCAATGCGGCCTCGTTTGCAACTGACAGCGCTGAAGCCCAATCGCGGGTAGTCATGTCCTTCCTGGGATATGATCTGGCGCGTGACAGTGCTCTGACTGTAATTTGCCTGCTGTTGTTCATGGGGGCCATGGGTAAATCAGCCCAGTTCCTGCTGCACACCTGGTTGCCTGACGCGATGGAAGGTCCAACACCAGTGTCGGCGCTGATTCACGCTGCCACAATGGTGACCGCTGGCGTGTTTCTTGTGGCGCGTATGTCGCCCATATTCGAACTGTCCCACACCGCATTGACTTTTGTGACGCTGATCGGGGCGACAACTGCATTCTTTGCAGCGACCGTTGGTCTTGTTCAAAACGACATCAAACGCGTCATTGCCTATTCAACCTGTTCACAACTTGGGTACATGTTTGCCGCACTTGGTGTGGGGGCCTATGGCGCCGGCATCTTCCATCTGTTTACACACGCATTCTTCAAGGCGCTTTTGTTCCTTGGTGCAGGTGCTGTGATCCATGCCGTGTCTGATGAACAGGATATGCGTAAAATGGGCGGTCTGCGCACCCTGATTCCCAAAACCTACTGGATGATGGTCATCGGTACAGTTGCCCTGACCGGGCTTGGCATTCCGGGTACAATTATCGGTACGGCCGGGTTCTTCTCGAAGGATGCGATTATTGAAAGCCTTTATGTCGGGCAAAACGCCTTTGCCGGATATGCTTTCTGGATGACAGTCGTGGCTGCGCTGTTCACCAGTTTCTATTCCTGGCGGCTAATTTTCATGACGTTCCATGGCAAGCCGCGGGCGTCCGCCGATGTCATGAGCCATGTGCATGAAAGCCCCAATGTCATGTTGGTGCCACTCTACATACTGGCCTTTGGTGCGGTGTTCGCGGGTGTGATCTTCTACACCGCCTTTATCGGCTCACATCACGAGCCTGGACACCTTGATCCACATTACATCGCCTTCTGGGGTGATGCACTTTATCTTGGTGCCGACAACAAGATTTTGGAAAATTTCCACAATGTTCCGGTTCTTGTGAAGTTTGCACCTTTTATCATGATGGTGATTGGATTTGTCACTGCCTGGTGGTTCTACATCAAATCGCCGGATATGCCGGTCGAACTGGCGCGACAGCATAGCGGTCTCTATCAGTTCCTGCTGAACAAGTGGTATTTCGACGAGCTTTACGACTTCCTCTTCGTCAGACCGGCCAAGCGCATCGGATATTTCCTCTGGAAACAGGGAGATGGTCGAACTATTGACGGATTGGGGCCAGACGGTGTGTCAGCCCGCGTGCTTGATATCACACGGGGTGTCGTGAAACTTCAGTCCGGCTATCTTTATCACTATGCCTTCGCCATGCTGATTGGGGCTGCGCTTTTGACTACCTACATGATGTTCTCGGGAGCCCATTAGTCGTGACCGATCTCCCCATTCTTTCCATTGTCACATTCCTGCCGCTGGTCGGTGCGCTGATTACTTTCCTGATATGGGAAGACAGCGAAATTGCGCGCCGCAATGTGCGCTATGTTGCTCTGTTCACCACCATTGTGACATTCCTCGTCTCGCTGGCCATCTGGTTTAATTTCGACAATTCACGCTCTGATTTCCAACTGGTGGAAAAGGTCGAGTGGATTCAGCAAGGTGGCATTTCTTATCATCTTGGGGTCGATGGCATATCCATGCTGTTCGTGATCCTGACTACTTTCTTGATGCCATTTTGCATTTTGGCCAGTTGGGAAAGCGTGGAAAAGCGCATCCGCGAATACATGATCGCCTTCCTGATTCTCGAATCGCTGATGATCGGCGTCTTCTGCGCGTTGGATATTGTACTCTTCTATGTCTTCTTTGAAGCTGGCCTGATCCCGATGTTCCTGATTATCGGCGTCTGGGGTGGGAAACGGCGGGTCTATGCCAGCCTGAAGTTCTTCCTCTATACGCTGCTCGGATCCGTGCTGATGTTGCTTGCCATCATGGCCATGTACTGGCAGAGCGGTACAACCGATATTCCAACCCTGTTGGCCTATCAGTTTCCGGCCGATATGCAGACCTGGCTTTGGCTGGCCTTCTTTGCTTCATTCGCGGTTAAAATGCCTATGTGGCCGGTTCATACATGGTTGCCGGATGCCCATGTGGAAGCGCCGACTGCAGGGTCCGTTATTCTGGCTGCAATCCTCTTGAAAATGGGTGGCTACGGCTTCCTGCGCTTTTCACTGCCCATGTTCCCGCTTGCCAGTGCGGACCTGCAGAATTTCGTTTTTGTCCTGTCTGTCATTGCTATCATCTACACCTCACTCGTGGCGCTGATGCAGGAGGACATCAAAAAACTGATCGCCTATTCTTCAGTCGCTCATATGGGCTACGTCACAATGGGGATTTTTACCGCTAATGTTTACGGCATTCAGGGCGGAATCTTCCAAATGCTGGCGCATGGGCTTGTCTCCGGTGCCTTGTTCCTGTGTGTCGGTGTTGTTTATGACCGTATGCATACGCGAGATATTGCAGCCTATGGTGGACTGGTGAACAATATGCCCAAATACGCCGTGGCATTCCTGATTTTCACCATGGCCAATGTCGGCCTGCCGGGCACCGCAGGCTTTGTTGGGGAATTCCTCACACTTCTTGGCGCGTTCCAGGCCAATACCTGGGTGGCATTCTTTGCTACCACTGGTGTTATTCTGTCTGCAGCCTATGCGCTTTGGCTCTATAGGCGGGTAATTTTCGGAACACTGGACAAGGAAGCGCTCAAGTCCATGCTTGATTTGAGCACCCGTGAGAAGTGGCTTTTATACCCCTTGGTAATTCTCGTAATATTCTTCGGTATCTATCCAACACCTGTATTCGACGTGACGCAGGCATCGGTGGAAAACCTCATCAACAATTATCAGGCAGCGATTGACGGTGCCGTTCAGGCCGCTCAAGCGGCTGGAAACTAGGGCGGCGCGATATGGAACTTGCCATGGACATCCCCAATCTGGCTCTTGCAACCCCGGAACTACTGCTGGCAATCGGAGCGATGGTGCTGTTAATGATCGGCGTATTCATGGGGGAAAAATCAACCCGCATTGTAACCGGACTTTCGGTTGCGCTCATTGTGCTGTCCGCAATTTTCATCATTTGGTCGCCGGGATCAGGCGAAGCCTTCCATGGTGCTTTCGTCATGGACCCATTCGCGCGTGTAATGAAAGTGCTGGTGCTGATCGGGTCGGGTGTGGCAATCGCCATGTCGGTCGGCTTTGCGCGGTTGGAAAATTTTGACCGGTTTGAATATCCAATCCTCGTTGTTCTGGCCACTTTGGGCATGTTGCTCATGGTTTCGGCCAATGATCTGATTGCACTTTATCTTGGCTTGGAATTGCAGGCGCTGTCGCTCTACGTGGTGGCCGCTATCAATAAGGACTCGTTGCGCTCTACAGAGGCCGGGCTCAAGTATTTTGTACTTGGTGCACTGTCTTCGGGCATGCTGCTCTATGGTGCGTCTCTGGTTTACGGCTTCACGGGCCATACCGGTTTTGACGGGATCGCGGCTGCCATGGCGGGTGAAAGGTCTCTGGGCCTGATATTTGGCATCGTCTTCCTGCTGGCTGGCATAGCCTTCAAGATTTCGGCCGTTCCTTTTCACATGTGGACGCCAGACGTTTATGAGGGCGCGCCGACTCCTGTGACCGCCTTTTTTGCAGCGGCTCCGAAAATCGCTGCCATGGCCATGCTGATCAGGGTTGTACAAGGAGCATTTGAACCGGCAACCGCAGACTGGCGGCAGATAATCACCTTCCTTTCTATTGCATCCATGGGCCTTGGAGCCTTTGCAGCGATTGGCCAAACCAATATCAAACGGCTGATGGCCTATTCCTCGATTGGTCATATGGGTTTTGCCCTGGTTGGTCTGGCTGCTGGTTCTGAAGAAGGTGTATCCGGTGTTGTCCTTTATATGATCATCTATATGGCCATGACGCTCGGCACCTTTGCCTGTATTCTGGCGATGCGCCGTCCTGACGGGATGGTAGAGCAGATTTCTGATCTGGCCGGTTTGTCGCGCACCAATCCGATGATGGCGCTGGTGCTAACTGCCTTCATGTTCTCGTTGGCAGGCATTCCGCCACTGGCCGGGTTCTGGGCAAAATATTTTGTCTTCCTGGCCGCAATCCAGGCTGAACTTTACACGCTTTCCGTGATCGGTGTGCTGGCCAGTGTTGTTGGTGCTTTCTATTATTTGCGCATTGTCAAAGTCATGTGGTTTGATGAGCCTGAGCAGGGTTTCGTTGCCATGGCTGGAGAACTGAAACTGGTGCTCTTGGTGTCAGGCGTCTTTACCATTTTCTACGTGGTTATCGCTGGCCCGATGTCGTCCATTGCGACCGCTGCGGCACGCACTTTCTTCAGCTAAGCGGTTTGTTTACGGCTATTGAAGGTCTTAACGGATGGCGGCACCTGTCGTTGCAATCTGTGGATTCAACCAATCTGCGCGCCTTTGAACTGGCCAATCAGGGAGATTTTGGCCGGGTTTGGGTAACGTCTGATATTCAGACAGCCGGGCGTGCAAGGCGCGGCCGCGCCTGGGTATCAGAATCAGGCAATCTCTATGCTTCGCTGCTGCTGCTTGATCCGGCCCCTGGTGAACAACTGGCCACATTGCCTCTCGTTGTTTCGCTGGCCCTGCACATGGCCGTGTTGAAGGCCTGCCCACAACTGGAAGGGCGGCTTAAGATCAAGTGGCCGAACGATCTTTTGCTTGATGGTAAGAAGATTTCGGGAATACTGCTGGAAGCGCAAAAGGACACAAGCGACCGACTGGCCGTGGTTATAGGTTGTGGGGTCAATTGCAGCCATGCACCAGACACCACATTATACCCCGCAACAACTTTGGTGGAAGCGGGGTGTTCCATTTCGCCAATCGAGCTGTTCCGTGAACTGGCATATGCTCTGGCACAACAATTGCGCATCTGGAGTGCTGGGCAAGGTTTTTCCATTATCAGACGCGATTGGTTGGCCCGCTGTCAGGGGCTGGGAAAACCCGTCATTGCACGGCTTCCAGATACCGAGAAAGAGGGCAGGTTTGTCGATCTTGATGAGGCGGGTCTGCTTTTGCTGGAAGATGATCGGGGACTCATACATAAAATATCCGCAGCGGACATTTTTTTTGGAAATTCAGTGGCAAAGGGTGCATAAGTCTGCATGACAAAGAAAAAAGACAATGAACAACTGGTGTTCTTGCCCCTCGGTGGAGTGGGCGAGATCGGCATGAATTTCGCTCTCTACGGTTATGGTCCGCCCCGAGACAGGCGCTGGATTATTGTTGATGTCGGGGTGACCTTTCCGGGTGACGATTTGCCCGGTGCAGATCTGGTATTGCCGGATATTGAATACATTCTCGAC
>JBPCWM010000206.1:0-3223 GCA_051009515.1 Rhizobiaceae bacterium
GCTATCATGAGCGTAAAGAGCCTCTGCGGCATGGGCCATGGCATTAAGTCCGCTTGTCACGCTCATCGGGACAGGTAGGCCAAGGGTTAGCAGCGGGTCGTAGATCACCAGATCTGGAAGAATTTCGTCGCTGCGGATTGTAGTTTTGATGTTGTTTTCCGTCTGTCCGAGAATCGGTGTTACTTCCGATCCGGCATAGGTTGTGGCTATAACAATTTGGGTTGCACCCGTGCGATGGGAAAGCGCTTTTGCCAACCCGGTCGTTGAGCCACCACCATAAGCTACAATGCAATCTGCCCCGCTTTGTTCATAGCGGACAAGGGCCCGGTCGGTAACCTCTACAGGAGTATGCATGGCGGCTTCGCCAAACAAGCCGGCACAGCGATCGCCCACGCTTTCGCCCAATAGCATCACATCTCCGGCTTGATGGGGTGTCGCCAGAAATAAGGCACGTTCGCAGTTGAGGTGATTCATCCAGTCAGCCAGCTCGCTGCTGCGACCTTTGCCGAAAACAATGGTGGACCGCAGGTTGGTATGATTGAACGTGGATTTCATCGTGACGGAGCCAGCTTGACAAAGGAAGTTCGAAGCCAGTTTAAACCAGTATGATCATGGCTGTTGATGATTTTTTCGAAAAATATTATAGCAGTTTGTTATGAAAATGGATGAACGGCATCTTTCTCAACTGGCTGCAGTTGTTCAATATGGATCTGTATCCAAAGGGGCCGCCGCACTCGGCATGACTCAGCCCGCAATTTCCAGAACCATTTCTCATCTGGAAAACCGCCTTGGGCAAAAACTGTTTGAGCCGGGACGCAAACCCTTGCGTGCAACTCCGCTTGGACACGCGCTTGCTCTGCAAGGTCAATCCATACACGCTGCCTCCCGCAAGGCATCTCAGGTCTATGAGAGTTTTCAGGCTGGAAAAACCGGTGCCGTTCGGGTCGGGGGCACGCCATATTTCATGGACGGAATTATTTCCACCATGATCGCCGGATTTCAAACAAGTTATCCCGAAATTCGGGTAGACCAGAGCTACGGCTATTTCACGACGCTGCGCGAGGATTTGTTGGCAGACCGCATTGATCTTGCCATTTGTCCAATAGACCTGCTGGAAGAGGAGTCACCACTCACCTTTACGGAAGTTCTGCCCGGTCGCAATGTGATTGCATGTAGCAACACCCATCCATTGCTTGGTCGAAAACCGGCCAGTGCCGAAAGCCTGCAGGCCTATCCCTGGGTTGCTCCACCACCGGGCAGCCCACTTTATTCAGATTTGCGTGAAGCTCTGTATGCAGCGGGTGCCCAGAACATCAGGATCCGCTACAGCGGCGCGTCACTGGGTGCCGTGTTGAACTATCTGCGCAATTCCGATGCGCTTGCCGTGCTCCCTCACAGCGTGGTTTTTACCTACAGGCAACAGGCTTCGATCGCCGCACTGAAAAACACCATCCAAAGAAGGGACCGGGCACTCGGGCTGCTGCGTTTACGCACGGCCCAGTCCCTTCCGGCTGCAGATAATCTGGCTGATCACATTGAAATGCATCTGGCTAAACTGCGCCGCAGGATAGACCAGCACGCCAGATCCTAGTTGTAGCTTACGACCTCAACCTCGATACCGTCGTGGTTGTGGAAATAAAACCGTCGTCCCGGCTCATAGTCCCATTGTGGTCCAGGTATATACCCGGCCTCCTTCACGCGTTCTTTCATAGCGTCGATGTCGGGCACAGTAACACCGATATGGTTGAGACCATTTTGCGTTGTATAGCTGCTTCCAGACCCTGCGCTGGTTTGCTCCTTGGGGCTGTAGATCGCCAGATAACTGTTGTTGGAACCAACATGCCAGGTTTCGCCCTGACCATCCATAGCATCGCCGTGCCAGCGGACCTCCCAACCAAAGATATCGCAGAATTCCTGTGCAGTTTTACGGGCATCCTTGACGGTGAAATTGATGTGTTCCAATTCGATTGTGGTCATGATCTTGGCCTTTCTGGTGGCTGGTTTGACAAAATGTGTCACCATGCTAATTCCTCAAGTTAACTTGAGGTCAAGCTTTTGAGAGAGATTTTTTGTACAAGCCAAACCAGCTTCCAATTGGCGAGATTGCTCGTCGTACCGGTCTGTCCGTTTCAGCCATTCGTTTCTATGAAGAACGTGGTTTGGTCACAGCCGGTCGCAACGGCGGCGGGCAGCGCCGCTTTGCCCGTTCAGACATTCGGCGGCTGTCCTTTGTCATGATCGCGCAAACCTTGGGATTTTCAATTGAACGCATTCGGCAGGCCCTGTCCTCCCTGCCAGACCACAGGGCTCCGACAAAAGCTGAATGGGCAAAAATGGCCGACGGGTTTCGTGATGATCTCAATGAGCGTATCGAAACTCTTGTGCGTTTGCGCGACAAGCTTGATGGCTGCATTGGTTGCGGTTGTCTGTCGCTGGATGACTGTGCCCTTTACAATGCAGATGATCGAGCCGGGACAACCGGATCAGGGCCGCGATTTGTGATGACAGAAAACCGGATGTCGAAAGACGCCTAAAACGCGATACTGACCAGAGACTTGGCCTCATCACTGGCCCATTCAGCCGGTCCGTTCAGAGTCCCGAGTACGCATCCGGTTTTGCCAACCAACAGGGTCGCAGGCAACCCAAAGGCCAGTCCCTGTTTTTTCAGCACGTCGAGGGTTTCAATCTCGCTATCGTGGAAAAATCCGGCATGTTGCATGCCGACTTCCGCATAAAAACGGCGTGGTTTTGCATCTGACCCAAGATCAACGCTGACTGGCACAACCTCAAAGTTGTCACCACCAAGATCGCGCTGCAACGCATCAAGTGCCGGCATTTCCGCGCGGCAAGGGGCGCACCATGTTGCCCATAAGTTCAATAAAACGGTTCTGCCAGCCCAGTCGGCCAGAGTGCGGTCATGGCCATTTCCATCCTTGAATGCCAATTTTGCAACGGAGATCGGTCGGTCTGTCGCCTTGAAGGCTGCCAGATGGCCATGAGCTGCTGCGTCCAATTTGGCTCGCAGCTTGTTGTCAATCGCGCATCCGCCCTGTGCAGTCTCACTTTCGACATTGCCTAAGGGACCTGAAAACGCGTATAGGCCTGCCCCAATGGCGAGACCCAGCACTCCGGCCAGCAACGCAAGTTTGACCGTATTGCTGGTTTTGCGCTGAGGTTCTTTCAATTCGGGTGATGACTCTTCGCTCATAACAATTCCATACAA
>JBPCWM010000207.1:0-26205 GCA_051009515.1 Rhizobiaceae bacterium
CTCAGAATACCTCATGGAACACGGCATGGTCGACATGGTGGTACCACGCACCGAGTTGCGCGACACCATTGCCAATATTCTCTCCATTCTGATGAAACGCGAAAGCCTTGAACAAGCAGAGGAAGAAAGTACTGAATCGGCCGAAGCTGCTTCACAAGAAGCCAGCACGGAACAACAATCCGCACCTGCTGCAGCAATAGCCCCAGCAGCTTCAGTTGAAACGACCGAACAGGATATAGGTCTGACTGGCGATGCCAAACCAGCGTCGGCCTGAACCCAACCCTCATGGCAATTAAAAATTCCGCCCCATTGACGGTGTCACAACGCATTGGCGCACTCATGGAGATTCATCCCAAGGGATATGATCTTTCCCTTGAGCGTATACGAAACCTTCTCGACAAACTGGGCAATCCGCAAGACAGGCTGCCTCCGGTCATTCACTTTGCTGGCACAAATGGAAAAGGTTCAACCATCGCCTTTGCTCGTGCCATTCTGGAAGCTGCTGGTCTCGCCGTTCATGTCCATACCTCGCCACATCTTGTCAATTGGCACGAGCGCTACCGGCTGGGTCAACGAAGGGGTCGTGGGTCTCTCGCGGATGATGCTTTGCTCTCCGACGCGATCAGGCGTGTGGCGGAAACCAACGGTGGTTTGCCTATTACGGTTTTTGAGGTCCTAACCGCTGTCACGTTCGTCCTGTTCAGTGAACAGGAAGCGGATGTCTGTCTCATTGAAGTCGGGTTGGGCGGGCGGTTCGATGCGACAAATGTGATGGAAAGTACGGCCCTATCCGTCATCACACCAATTGACATCGACCATCAGACCTTTTTGGGAGACACGCTGGCCAAGATTGCCTTTGAAAAGGCTGGCATTATCAAACAAGGGACCCCCCTGATCATTGGCGATCAACAAGACGAAGCGCTGGAGGTAATTGAACGCCAGGCCGCGCGTAACCGCAGCCAAAAAATGGTCGCCGGGCAGGACTTTCATGGCATTCGTGAAAACGGACGCCTGGTCTATCAGGATCAGAATGCGCTGCTTGATCTGGCCTTGCCCCGACTAGTGGGGGAACATCAGATATCCAATGCGGCAACGGCGATTGCCGCCAGCCGGGCGTTTTGCAATCAGCAGAACATCGAACTGACCAACGCAATGGTCGATCAGGGTATAGTGACAGCCGAATGGCCAGCCCGCATGCAGCACATCACTCATGGAACGTTGATTGATACCATGCCAGAAACCTGTGACGTTTGGCTGGATGGCGGCCACAACCCCGGCGCAGGCCGGATGGTGGCTCAATATCTTGGCGATCTGGAGGAGCGTGACCCGCGCCCTTTGACAATGGTGTGCGCAATGATCGATACCAAGGATAGCGATGGTTATTTTCGGCAGTTCGAGACACTTGTGGAACGGGTCATCACTGTACCGATTGTGTCCAGTGACGCTGGCGTTAATCCTGAATTGCTCGCAGACCTCGCAGAAAATGCCGGACTTCCGGCCATCTCAGCCCCGTCATTGAAGCAGGCTTTACACATGGTTGACGGATCAGAACCCAACCGGGTCCTTGTTTGCGGGTCACTTTATCTGGCTGGCGACATGCTGGAACAAAATGGTACGCCACCTGCCTGAGTGCCACGTTGTCTCGCACGATGACTTGACGCAAGAGCCAGTGTCACCGAAGATCACGGCCTGAGGTAAAGCAGGTTAGTGATGCGCAATGGAAAGCCTTTCTCAAATTCCGCTGTTTCGAGACGTGGATGCCGAAACGTTAGAACGTCAGTCCTTACGTTGTACCTGGCGAACATATGAAGAAAACGAACTCATCATGGACTATGAAGACGAGTCCCGGGATGTCCGATTCATTCTTGATGGCAAGGTGCGAATCATCTTGCGCATAGCCACCGGCAAGGAAGTGATCCTCAGTGAAATGAGGGATGGTGAATTCTTTGGTGAAATCGCTGCTATCGACGAAGAAGGCCGATCAGCCAATGTAACAGCACTGCACCGCACCAGAATATGTGCCATGCCACAATCGGTGTTCACAGAAATGGTAGAGGGGCAGCCCACGGTCAATCGCAAGCTTCTGCTGATACTGGCCTCTCGCTGCCGCCATCTGAATTCGCGATTGGCTGAACACTGCTTTTTGCAAACCAAACACCGCCTCTATACTGAGCTTTTGCGGCAATCGCGGCCAAGGCTTGGCCATGAGGGGCAACGGTCGATCTCCCCTCCTCCGACGCAAAAGGATCTCGCATCGCGCATAGGAACACGCCGCGAAGTCGTATCGCGCGAAATTGCAAGTCTGAAGCGAAATCGGATTGTCGACAA
Organism: Rhizobiaceae bacterium; assembly: GCA_051009515.1. Classification (GTDB taxonomy): domain Bacteria; phylum Pseudomonadota; class Alphaproteobacteria; order Rhizobiales; family Rhizobiaceae; genus Pseudahrensia. Next base: position 2,329 of record JBPCWM010000207.1, read on the forward strand.
GACAACCGGAGCTCTGGTCCTGTGTGATTTGCCAAAGCTCAATGCATTGATTTCAGCCGGTTGGGCGGAAGCTGATTAAGCGGATAACTGCGATCACGCAGACCCCCACAGGAAAGCACACCGGACTATGAGCCGACCCGTATTGCTGTTAATCCTGCTCGGCTTCGGCACAATGTGGGGCGCGACGATCCCCCTGACGAAGATTACCGTATCGACCGGGCATCATCCATTCGGCCTAATCTTCTGGCAATCGGTCCTTACAATGATTGTCCTGGCCGCACTTGTTCTGATCCGAAAATCAAGGCTCGTGCTGGACAGGAGCCATTTGCTGTTTTTCACAATCATCGCCGCGACTGGCACTTTGCTGCCTAATTCAACATCCTATTTGGCCGCCTTTCACCTTCCAGCCGGTGTCATGGCACTGATTATCGCCCTGGTTCCAATGTTCTCACTCATGGTTGCCCTGATTTTCAGGTTGGAGCGGTTCCAGTGGATAAGGTTGACCGGCGTGGTACTTGGGGCAGTTGCAATCGGCTTGATTGTTCTGCCTGACACCAGCCTGCCTGACCCAGGCAAGGCGATTTTTGTAATGGTCGCTCTTTGTGCGCCGCTTTGTTACGGTATTGAGGGCAACTATCTCAACGTTAAGCAACCCGCAGATACCGGACCAGTGGCCACACTGTTCGGTGCATCGATTGTCGGCACTGCGATCTCCCTGCCCCTGACCCTGGCAACCGGTACATTTGTCAATCCGTTTCAAACTGGTGTGTCGGAACCGGAACTGGCACTGCTTGCTTCCATAGTGCTGCACATAATAGCCTATGTGGGATATATCTGGATGGTCGGGCAGGCTGGAGCAGTTTTTGCAGCACAGGTGTCCTATATTGTGACCCCTGCAGGTGTTCTGCTCTCTATGGCAGTTCTGGGTGAAAAGCCTTCGCCCTATATCTGGCTGGCGCTGGTCGTGCTGCTATTGGGTCTCTTCCTTGTGCAACCGCGGCGAAATTGAAACCCGAATATCGCTGACTTGTTAAATACTCAAGGACATGAGCGAAGAGCACAACGTTGCATTGTTGACCCTTTGCAAGTATGCGAATGCGCATTGTGACGGACTGCTCAACTCCGCTAATTCAATCCAAAGGCCGTTGAGACCAACGAGGATCAGCAAATGTACTCCCCCGCAGCTTTGATTTCCAGTTTGCCAATGCTGCGCAGAATTGTGCCCAGCATACTTCGTCGCTATGCGAAGATTTTCAAACACCGCTATTCGATTGAAAGTCGTATGGGGGCGCTTTTCCTCATTGATCAGAAGAACTCCGTCGACCGCAACCTGCTGATCAAGGGCACTTGGGAACCCAAGCAACTTGCCGAGCTGGAAAAGCAGATTTTGGCAGCAAAGAAGCAAGGGCAGCAGTGTGTGTTTCTCGACATCGGTGCCCATGGGGCTCTCTATTCGATCCTGCTGAAATCAAAGGGCCTTGTCGACCGACTGATCGCATTTGAACCAGAACCCACCAACTTGATTCAACTAAAGGCCAATCTGTTCATCAATCAGATGATTGACGACATAGAAGTCATCGACAAGGCTGCAAGTGGAGAGGTTGGCACAATACCGTTTTATGTTGCCTATGAGGGCAATCGCGGTGGCTCCAGAATGTCCGAACAGGGCGAAGACATTGTTGAAAAACGTATTGACGTTCAAGCCGCACCAATTGATGACATGGTCGACCTCAAGGATGCGCTGGTTGTCGCCAAGATTGACGTTGAAGGCAGTGAACTGGTTGTTTTGTCAGGCATGCTCCAGACAATCCAGAACAACAGATGCTTGTTTCAGATTGAAAGTTTTGATGATCGCATCGAAGAACTGAAGGCATGGATGGAAGAGCACGGGTGCCGACACCTGAGCACCGTTGATTATGACCATTTCTTCCTCAAAGACTAATCAGCCTCCAACACGCTCAATATCTCTTTGGTCATAAGCGGGGCAACGGTGGGGAAGAGATAGTTTTCCCGACAATGCTCATACCCATTGCGAGCCAGTGTTTCGGCCAGTTGCGGGTTTTCAACCAATCGTTCTATGGCATCGGCCATGGACACCGGATCATCCACCTCGACCAAAAGCCCGGTCTGTTCGTGTTTTACAATACGTTTGGGACCCAGGGTGCGTGTTGCTATGACCGGCAATCGCGCAGCGTTCGCTTCAACAATTCCAATGCCCCACTCCTCAGCTTTTGAGGGCAGAACGTAGATATTCAATTGACCGTAAAAAGCATCCTTGTCGGATACCCAACCGTCGAAATGTACCAGATCACCAATGTCCAAACGGGCAGCCTGATCCATCAACATCTGTTTTTGACTGCCATTTGATCCAATTCGGGTTTGTAGCCGCAAACCACACTTGGCCAGAATGCCGATTGCATCTATCAGCGTATCAACACCCTTTGCGGGTTCCAACAGTCTCAACGTCCCAATGACTGGCTGTCCCGTCCATTTTTTGCGCCGTTTGTAAGATGGCAAAGAGTCCAGTGGCAATGCATTATCGACAACCACCGCCATATGCTCCGGATAGCCAGCGTCCTTTAGATACTGCAATTGATCATCATTTATGGTGATGATCCGATCAGCCTTGAGAAATCTCGATACCTTCCCGCCATGATAAATTGCAACCAAAGGGAGGCGCGGCAACAACATTTTAACCCAGCGCACATGCCGACCGTTGTTCAATACGGCCAGGTCGGCCCCCGACTTGCGAATGGTTTTGGCAAGTGCAAGGGACTGCCCCAATAAATTTATCACCCCTCCCTGTTCCAGTCGGTCGATTTCATGAACTTCGTAGCCACGATCACCGAGACGTTTCACAAAGTGAAAATCACGAGGAATAATTGCGATGGGAGTAACGCCATTGTCACGCAACATATCAAGGCAGGTCAGGAATGCCTCCGAAACTCCTCCGCCTGTGGCAATGGGACAAACTACAGCACACCTAATATTCATGAAGTCTCACAATGGGAGGTCTGGAGTTTCATTGATCTTGGCACTTGGGTTTAAACACGCCTGAGGCGCCGCAATATTACTCGCCGAGTGGTATCAAGTTTTCCTTGGATTCAAAAGTGCATATTTCTGCAATTCAGAATCGGCAAAACTGAAATGGTCAAATCGGGTACAACCCCGATGCATGTCCTTGCTGATCGTCATTGCGTTCAGCTTGGCCGCGTCTTAAGAAGAAACGCAAAGTGCTTTTACCCATTCCACTCGTCTATTCACAATCCACTACCTTTCAGGCGTATCGAGTCTATTGATTTGCAGCTTTCCGCAATTGTCCGCCTGCTGAAGAGGAATACTTCATGTCACTGAATTACGGTCGCACCCAGCTGGCAATCCCCGGCCCCTCCATAATCCCGGATCGTGTACTGAATGCCATGCACCGCGCCTCGCCCAATATCTATCACGGAGAGCTGATAGAATTGGCAGACTCGCTCTATCCCGACCTCAAAGCCGTTGCGCGCACCAAACATGACGCCGCCATTTATATATCCAACGGACACGGGGCATGGGAGGCGGCTTTGGCCAACACGCTTAATGCAGGAGACAAGGTACTGGTTTTGACCACCGGCCGGTTTGCTGCAAACTGGGGAGTTTTAGCTCGTTCCCTTGGCATCGAAACGCAGATCCTCGATTTTGGAATGCAGGCAGATGCGGACCCACAGCAATTGGAAGAGGCATTGCGCGCAGACACAAACAGGGAAATCAAGGCGGTATTGACTGTCCATGTCGACACAGCCTCTTCTGTTCTCAACGATATTGCCGGTTTGCGCAAAGCCATGGATAACGCAGACCATGATGCATTGTTCATGGTAGACTGTATCGCTTCCCTTGGATGCGACAGGTTCGAGATGGATGACTGGGGCGTCGACGTGATGGTGACGGCGTGCCAAAAAGGGCTGATGACACCAGCAGGCTTGTCATTCGTGTTCTTTAACGATCGCGGAGCGGCGGCCCGGAAATCTGCCCATCCAAGTTTTTACTGGGATTGGAACCTGCGCGCCAATTCTGAAGTCTTTTATCAAAAGTTTGCCGGTACTGCACCGACCCACCATCTGTATGGACTGCGCGAGGCGCTCGATATGCTGGTCCATGAAGAAGGGCTTGAGCACGCCTGGTTCCGGCACACCACAATAGCTCACGCCATTTGGGCAGCTTTGGAGGTCTGGGGTGCTGAAGGAGCCATGCATCATAATATCAAGGATCCCGGAGAGCGCTCCACTGCGGTATCTGCCATTTCGACCATTCCAGAAGCTGCCGGACAAATTCGCTCATGGAGTGAATCCCATGCAGGATTGACACTGGGAATTGGCCTGGGTCTTGCTGAACCCGATACTCCTGAATGGAACCAGCATTTCCGCATAGGTCATATGGGGCATCAGAATATTGCAATGGTGATGGCGATTCTCGGTTCAATCGAAACGGCAATGGTGGCCAATGCCATCCCTCATGGTAGCGGGGCAATGGGCGCGGCAGCCAAAATTCTGGCGTCTCATACATCCGAATGAATGCAGAAAAGACGCAGAAATCCTTGACTCCATGCGCTGTTTCTATATGAAAGCGCTGGATTGAGGCGTGGATTAACCGCGCCCTTTTGCTTTATATCAACCAGACTGGCAAAAAGGTGCTTGTTCTCAAGGGCTTATCCTAATCGCGCATTCGCAAAGGGAAGCAATTGCAAAAAACGGAACAAAGCACGGCTTGAACACAAGGAAAAAAACGATGTTCGCAGTCATCAAAACAGGCGGAAAACAGTATTCTGTTGCTGCCGACGACCAACTCAAGGTCGAAAAACTTGCCGGCGAACCCGGCGACATTGTCGAATTGAACGAAGTTCTCATGGTCGGTAATACTGTTGGCACGCCTCTCGTTGAAGGTGCCATGGTAACCGCTGAAATTCTTGAACAGGGTCGCGCACGCAAGGTTATCGCCTTCAAGAAGCGTCGCAGACAGAATTCACGTCGCACCATTGGTCACCGTCAGCATTTCACAATGTTGCAGATCAGTGAGATTTTGACAGACGGCGCGAAGCCGTCGAAGAAAGCATCTGCTGCCAAGGCGAAACCCGCCAAGAAAGATGCTCCGAAAGAGGAAGCGAAGGCTGAGACCAAGAAGCCTGCTGCCAAGGCAGAGAAGAAGGAAGCCGCACCGAAGGCTGAAAAGAAGGCTGAAGCAGTTGAAACCGCTGCTCCACTCTTCACCGCACCTTCTGATGGTGCCAAGGACAAGCTGACCGACATCAAGGGCATTGGTCCGGTGGCCGAGAAGCAATTGAACGAACAGGGCATTACAACATTTGCCCAGATTGCAGCTTTGACGGACGAAGACATTGTCAAAGTGGATGAAAATATGCCATTTAGCGCTGACCAGATTAATGACTGGAAAGCTCAGGCTGCAGAAAAGGCAAAAGGGTAACCCGTCAGGGGCCCTGTTGAAGGAGAAAAGACATGGCACATAAAAAAGCCGGTGGCTCATCCAGAAACGGTCGCGATTCAGCCGGACGCCGTCTTGGCGTCAAGAAATTCGGCGGTCAGGCTGTGATTCCAGGAAATATCATCGTGCGTCAGCGCGGCACCAAGTGGCATCCAGGCGACAATGTCGGCATGGGCAAGGACCATACTCTATTTGCGCTGACCGAAGGCAAAGTAACTTTTGCGACCAAAGCCAATAAGCGCACTTATGTATCCGTGATGCCGATTGCGGAGGCCGCTGAATAACCGGATAATTAATGTTTCATCCGGTGGCTCAAAACCCCGGATGTCATGAAACAGACATTTCACAAGGGGAGATGGGTCACCATCTCCCCTTTTTGATTCTGTGGTTGGTCACATTTTCAAAAAGGGCAATCTGACGAAAAGGAGGAATACCAAATGGATATTCTCGTCACCAGACGTTTGACCCTGAGACCCCCACTTGATGTGGATGCAGAGGCGATTACCGCCGCATTGCAGAACAAGGACGTCACGCGCATGCTCACCAATGTGCCCAATCCTTACGGGCTGGAAGACGCGGTGCGCTATGTCAAGCGGGTGGAGAAGCAGAAGGATGCTGTGTATCTCAGCATCCATCGGCAAAAACTCATCGGCATGGTCTCCATTCGTCCAACCGACAGCGGCACCAACGACCTTGGATACTGGTTGGAACGGTCTGCCTGGGGCAATGGTTTCATGAGCGAAGCGACCCGCGCCGCCGTATCCCACGCCTTCAGAAAGCTGGGTTTGAACTCCATCACCTCGGGAGCCTACGAGGACAATCGTGCCTCCATGGCAGTTCTGCGCAAACTGGGTTTTGAACCAGATGGCGAAAGTCTTGGTCACAATCCGACCCGTGGTTGTAAAGTGACTTGCAAGCGCATGGTGCTGACCCGTCAGCGTTTCGAGCAAATCTTCGGTTCGCTTGAAACCAATGTGGCTGCCTGATCGTTGTTAAGGGGACAGCAACAGGAATGACAACAATGCGTATTGCCGTAAACACCCTTTTCGCAGCCCTTCTGTCCCTTGGCGGATTGATGGTCTCATCGCCCGTGCTGGCTGCGGAAAGCTTCAAGTTCGAGGATTTCTTCAGAGGGAAAACCATTGCTTATGGCAAATTTTCAGCGATCAACGGTGTGCGCCGCACATTTCGGGTGGATCTGAATGGCACTTGGAACGGCAAAACACTCAAATTGGTGGAAAAGTTTCGCTACAATGACGGAGTGAAGGAAACCAAGATCTGGTATTTCACCAAGACCGGACCGGGGCGCTATGTCGGACGCCGTGATGATGTGCCAGGACAGGCCAATGTAACCATTCGCGGCAATACGGCCCGCTATGGATATCCGCTCTATCTTGATGCCAGGAATCGCAGCAATCTCGTCAGATTGAGCGACAAGATGGTGTTGTTGAAAGACGGAACCGTGCGCAACACCGCTACTGTTTATAAATCCATTCTCCCGGTGGGCCGAGTGGTGGTCAATTTTACACGTGCGCGTGATGCCCATAAGCTGAAACGACCGTGATGCTCCCTTCAATCCTGCTTCAAAACGTGCGGAGCGTACTACTCATGCCATGAATATGGTGACAGGCATGGCAATTCGCTCGCGCATGTTCTAAATCTGGCCCGCGCGCGCTTCACCGGTACCTGTCATGAAATTTCTCGATTCAGCCAAAGTCTACATAAAATCCGGTGCCGGTGGTGCCGGATGTGTCTCGTTTCATCGTGAGAAATACATTGAATATGGCGGACCGGACGGAGGAAACGGTGGCAGGGGCGGAGATGTATGGGTCGAGGCTGTCAACAATCTCAACACATTAATAGACTACCGATACCAACAGCATTTCAAGGCCAAGACAGGTGTTCACGGCATGGGCCGCAACCGACATGGAGCCAAGGGCGCCGACGTGGTGCTGAAAGTGCCAACCGGCACTCAGGTCTATGAAGAAGATAACGAAACTCTGATCTGCGATCTGGTTGAGGAAGGGGATCGTTTCCTGGTGGCCAAAGGTGGTAATGGTGGATTTGGCAATGCCCATTTCAAGACATCCACCAATCAGGCACCGCACCGGGCCAATCCCGGTCTACCCGCCGACGAACGCACAATATGGCTGCGCCTGAAACTGATTGCAGATGCCGGTATTGTCGGTCTGCCCAATGCGGGAAAATCTACATTCCTGGCCACGGTCAGCGCCGCCAAGCCAAAGATCGCTGACTATCCTTTCACCACTCTGCATCCCACTCTGGGGGTGGCCCGCATTGACGGACGCGGGCTCGTCATTGCCGATATTCCAGGTCTGATTGAAGGTGCCCATGAGGGGGTCGGTATTGGTGATCGGTTTCTGGGCCATGTAGAGCGCACACGCGTCCTGTTGCATCTGGTTTCCGGAAATGAAGATGATGTGGCAGCCGCTTACACGACAGTGCGTAAAGAGATTGAAGCCTATGCAGCTGAACTGGCAAAGAAATTTGAGGTAGTTGCCCTCTCCCAGGTGGATTCACTTAGTTCTGAACAGGTAAGCGAAAAACTGCAGGCCTTGCGGCAGGCCAGCGGAAAGGAACCTTTCAAGCTCTCAGCTGTGGCCCATATCGGAACAGACGACATCCTGCGCGCCATGATGGATCATATTGAAGCTGACAAATTACAGGAACAACCGGAAGTGGTTGACCCTCGCTGGCAGCCAACGGCCTTGGATCAGGTGCAAGATGACCAGTCCTGACTCAACCGGCAATCGCTTCACCGTGAAAAAGAGGATCGTTGTAAAGGTTGGCAGTTCGTTGCTTGTTGATCCCGACAATGGGGTCAAGCAAGATTGGTTGGATTCGCTTGTGGCAGATGTTGCGCACCTTCACCGCAACGGGTCACAAGTCCTGCTGGTATCTTCCGGCGCGATTGCCCTTGGCCGTAATGTGCTAAAACTGCCCAAACGTCCTCTCAAACTGGATGAAAGTCAGGCGGCGGCGGCAGTTGGGCAAATTGAACTTGGGAGGGCCTGGTCACAATCCTTATCCGGACACGGACTGGTCACCGGTCAGATTCTGCTCACCCTGAACGACACCGAGGGCCGTGCCGGACGACGCACCTATCTCAATGCGCGCGATACAATAGAACGGCTGTTGTCCTTTGGGGCAGTTCCCGTGGTCAATGAAAACGATACGATAGCCACTTCTGAAATTCGTTATGGTGACAATGACCGCCTTGCATCGCGAGTGGCCACGATGCTGGGTGCCGACCTGCTGGTGCTTTTGTCAGACATTGACGGGCTTTATACAGCTCCTCCGAGCACAGATCAGACTGCCGAATTCATCGAAAGTGTGGACTCCATCACCCCTCAGATTGAAGCCATGGCCGGCAGCGCAGGATCGGAACTGTCCCGTGGCGGCATGGTGACCAAGATAGAAGCCGGTAAAATTGCCACCCGTGCCGGAACCTCCATGATTATTGCTTCCGGCAAGCGTGACAATCCCATCACAGCCATAGCGCAGGGCGCCCGCCATACATATTTCGGGGCGCGCACAATCAAGAGCGGCGCCCGCAAGGCTTGGATTTCAGGGCAACTCGACACCAGCGGCACTATTGTCGTAGACAATGGAGCCTGTGGTGCTTTGCAAAGGGGCAAAAGCCTTCTGCCTGCCGGAGTGGTTGAGATATCAGGATCGTTTTCCCGTGGGGACACAGTGACAATCCTTGACCAGTCCGGAGAAGTCCTCGGCCAAGGTCTTGTAGCCTATGATTGCATTGAGGCGGAGAAGATAAAGGGTGCCCGATCAGACGCTTTGGAAGGACTGCTGGGCTATCCGGGACGACCGGCATTGGTTCACCGGGACGATTTGGTCGTGGTGAACCTGGAGTCCGCACCTGATGAAACAATAGAGAATTGACATGTTGAACAAGAATCAAACAACTACCGCCGAAATAATCACCCTCATGCATGATATGGGACGCAAGGCGTCAAAGGCGGCACAGGCGCTTGCAACCGCATCCAGCGACCGCAAGCACGCAGCCCTTGTTGGAGCAGCAGAATCCCTGCGCACCAATATGGATGACATCCTCAACGCCAACGCCATTGATATGTCTAATGGTGAGGATCAGGGGCTGTCAAAAGCCATGTTGGACCGGTTGAACCTGACGAATTCACGCGTTCTGGACATGGCCAATGCGGTGGGAGCAATTGCCGATCTGAAAGACCCTGTGGGTCAGGTGATTGCTCAATGGGACCGTCCAAACGGCCTCAATATCTCGCGAGTGCGTACGCCCCTCGGAGTTATCGGCGTTATCTATGAAAGTCGGCCCAATGTGACTGCTGACGCAGGATCATTGTGCATGCAGGCCGGCAACGCCGTTATCCTGCGTGGAGGGTCTGACAGTTTTAATTCGTCCAGAGCCATCCACAAATGCATGATTGACGGATTACGATCAGCTGGATTGCCTGAAGAGGCCATCCAACTGGTGCCAACCACCGACCGGGCAGCCGTGGGAGAAATGCTGAAGGGCCTGAACGGCACGATTGATGTCATTGTTCCCAGAGGGGGGCGTGGCCTCGTCGAACGCGTGCAAAGCGATGCCCGTGTGCCGGTCTTTGCCCATCTGGAAGGCCTTGTGCACGTCTACGTGGACAAGTCTGCAGACGTCGATATGGCTATCAAAATCATCCTGGACGCGAAATTGCGCCGCACGGGAATATGTGGTGCTGCGGAAACCCTGTTGATTGACAGCAATGACAAGCAAAGACTTGCGCAACCTCTGATCAAGGCCCTGATTGATAATGGCTGTGAGGTCAGAGGAGATGAATCCATCCAGAAGATGCTGCCGCAGGTCAAGGCAGCCAGCGAATCAGATTGGTCGACCGAGTATCTCGATACCATCATAACGGCGGGTGTTGTTGACGGTGTAACTGGTGCAATCGATCATATCAATCGATGGTCCTCCAGCCATACCGAGGCCGTTATTGCCGAAGATTCAGCCGTGGTGGAGCGCTTTATGAATGAAATCGACAGTGCGATTTTGATGCATAATGCATCGACCCAGTTTGCAGATGGCGGTGAGTTTGGCATGGGAGCAGAAATCGGCATTGCAACCGGCAAAATGCACGCCAGAGGGCCGGTCGGAGTGGAGCAACTTACAAGCTTCAAATATGTCGTTCGCGGCAATGGTCAAATACGCGCCTGAGACATTTGTGAACTGACCCCACATGGACAACATCAGTCGCCAATTTCTACGCATGCCAATGGCCCTGCCGGGCCAAACCATTGGCCTGTTCGGCGGGTCATTCAACCCACCCCATGAAGGTCACGCCCATGTCAGTGAACAGGCATTACGCAGACTTGGGCTTGACCAGATATGGTGGCTGGTAACGCCGGGAAACCCGTTGAAAAGTCATTCTTCTCTTATACCATTACGGGAGCGTATTGAGCTGTGCTTGGCGATTACCAAAGATCCACGCGTTGTAGTCAACGCCTTTGAAGCAAAATTAAAGGCCCACTACACTTCACACACCTTGCAACATATTCTGCAGCGCAACCGTGCTGTTCATTTTGTATGGGTCATGGGGGCCGACAATCTCGGCCAGTTTCATGAGTGGAACGAATGGCAGCGCATCGCTGCAATGATGCCCATCGCAGTCATTGATCGTCCTGGCTCAACTCTTGCTTTACATTCCGCCAGGGCAGCTCAGGTCTTGAGACACTACCGCGTTGATGAAGCTGATGCTCCTGCTCTGGCCCAGATGAAGCCGCCGGCCTGGACATTTCTGCATGGCCCGCGCAGTTCTCTCTCCTCAACGGCAATTCGCAATCAACACTCTTGATCATCAATGCGTATTGAAACTTGGGCCGTTTCAAGCATAGAATGATTCATCTGCCCCTGAGCAGAGAGTGACTTGTGAGTTGTGTAGGCAATCGACAACCGGTTGTTCAACAATTTAGCCACAGAAAGGCCATCAAACTGAACGCACAAACACAGACGACCAGCATGGCGCAGGGTACAAGGCCCGAATCGCTGCTGGATACCATCCTCACCAGCCTCGATGATTCCAAGGCTGAAGAAACCACACACATTGACATTGTCGGAAAATCCCCCGTTGCCGATCATATGATCGTCACCAGCGGACGCTCCCATCGTCACGTCAATGCCGTCACGGACAGATTGCTCCGCGACCTGAAGGATGCCGGTCACGGCAGCCCCAAGGTTGAGGGCGTGCCTGCCTGCGACTGGGTGTTGGTGGACACAGGTGACATCATAATCCATATCTTCAGACCGGAAGTCCGCGACTTCTACAATCTGGAAAAGTTATGGTCGACCATAGCTGAGGACGAACCCGCCTGAGTGCAAAGAACCGGTTAGTCCCGGTTGTTGTGATTCTGGCTGAGAGGATGTGACATGCAGCTTTATCTGGCTGCAATCGGACGCTTGAAAAAGGGTCCGGAGCAGGAACTTGTGAGCCGTTATTCGGATCGTTTGGCCAAGACCGGAAAGCAGGTTGGACTATCTGGCATATCAACAATTGAGATTGTCGAAAGTCGGGCCCGTGATGCCAAATCGCGCAAGCGGGACGAAGCCGATCAAATGTTGGCTCGCCTTCCCGAAAACTGCCCCATATTTGCCTTTGACGAGCAAGGGGCATCTCCCGACAGTGCCGGCTTTGCATCGCTCATGGAAAAACAGATCGAGAGCGGCCTTCCGGCACTTGCCCTTGTGATCGGCGGTCCGGATGGTTTGGACCAGGGAATCAGAAACCGAGCCAATCGGATCATCAGTTTTGGGGCTGCAACCTTTCCTCACCAATTAGTGCGGGTGCTGGTGCTGGAACAGGTCTATCGTTGTGTTACAATTCTGACCAATCATCCATATCACCGAAGTTAAATCCATCCTGCAGGCAAATATGGTTAATTGAACCTTAACACCCTCTCAGCTAGTCTGACCCAAGGATTTCACGTACAGCAAACCATGACCAAGACACATAAATTTCAGCTCCCAAGCCTGTTGGCAGCCGTTACAATTGGTATGGTTTCCATTGCGACAGTCACTGTTCCACCTGCCCTTGCCGAGAACACCGGTTCGGTAAAGGAGTCGAAAAGTCTGGAGCTTGAATCAGTCGTTCAGGACCTCAATGAAGCCCAACAGCGTCAGGTCGTGCTCAAGAAGGAAATTGCGGCACTGGACAGGGATGTGGGTGCCATCAATCGTGCGCTGATCGAAGCGGCCCGAAGCGGCCAGAGCCTTGAAGATGCAATAACCGAAACTGAAAAGAAGCTCGACACATTGCTCAAGTCACAAATTGGGCTGCGCAATTCGCTCAACAATAAACGTGAATTGATGGGTGAAGTTCTGGCTGCCCTTCAACGCATGGGCACCAATCCGCCCCCAGCATTGCTGGTCAAGCCAGAAGACGCCCTGACCTCCATCAGAAGTGCAATTCTGCTGGGTGCAGTTGTACCTCAGATCCGATCAGAAACTGAGGACCTGTTGGCCGAACTGACCGCTCTGCGCGAAATTTCAAAGGCGGTGGATACGGAAAAAGGCAAACTGAAACGGGACCTCAATGCTCTTGCAGAAGACGAAACACGACTCAGCCTTCTGGTTGAAGAAAAACAGCAATTGGCCACTCAATCGCGAAATGATCTGGTTAATGAGCGCAACCGGGCCATTCGATTGGGCGAAAGGGCGACTTCTCTCAAAGAATTGATCAGCGATCTTGAGTCCCAGATTGCGTCAGCAAGTGCTGCGGCAAATGCTGCCAAGGCGGCCGATGACAGCCGCAAAAGGCGCGAACTGGAACGGTTGGCAGCGGTGCGGTCAAAGCTGCAGTCAGGAGAAACCGTAGTGAACCAATCCACCTTGATCCCAGATAGCTACAATCCGGCGCGCAACGAGCCTGCAATTGCCTTCAGCAGGGCCAAAGGTACTTTGCTGCGCCCAGCAAGTGGCGAAGAACTCTATGGTTTTGGCGCGCGGTTGGACGGTCAGACCCGCAGTCAGGGCATGGCGATCATGACTCGAGCCAATGCCCGTGTGCGTTCACCCACAGATGGATGGGTAGTTTATGCAGGGCCATTCAGATCATATGGACAAATCCTTATTTTGAACGCAGGGGAGGGTTATCATCTGGTCCTCTCAGGCTTGTCTGAGGTCAATGTGGAAACCGGTCGCTTTGTATTGGCCGGGGAACCTGTTGGTCGCATGGGTCTGGCCCGCTTTGCCGCAGCAATACCGCGAGATTTGGGTTCCAATAATCCGGTACTGACTGTAGAGTTGCGCAAAGACGGAAAAACAATCAATCCAGCCCCCTGGTGGGCTGTCCGCAATACAGCGGGAAATCAAGTCAGCCCCGAAGGGGGCACGTAAGAAGGTTCAAACTATGATTCGCAAACTCTCAATGTTGATGACCGGGGTCGCTCTTGGAGCTTTCTCCGCTATTGCGGTCTATCAGGGCTCACATTTTGCAACCCGTGCTGATGCTGCAGGTTCCGAAACCTATCGCCAGCTCGATATTTTTGGAGACATATTTGAACGGGTCCGCTCCCAATATGTGACCGAGCCGGAAGAAGAAAAACTGATCAAGAATGCCATTAACGGCATGCTTCAGTCCCTCGATCCCCATTCGTCTTACCTTGACCTGAAGGAAAGCAATTCCATGCGCGAGCAGACCAAGGGTGAATTTGGCGGCCTTGGAATTGAAGTCACCATGGAAAATGAGCTGGTCAAGGTAATCACACCCATTGACGATACACCTGCTGCCAAGGCCGGTGTCCTTGCCGGTGACCTCGTAAGCCAGATCGACGGGGAAGAAGTTCGCGGCCTGTCACTGCAACAGGCAGTCGAGAAAATGCGCGGCTTGGTCAATACGCCCATCGAACTGACCATCTTGCGCAAAGGTGCAGACAAGCCAATCAAGATCAAGATTATTCGCGCAATCATTGAACTGAAATCTGTGAAATTTCGGATTGAGGGCGATGATGTCGGCTATATTGACGTCAATGGCTTTACGGAAAAAACACTTCCCGGTGTTGAGGAAGCCATCAAGACCATTCGCACCGATGTGTCCGATGACAAACTTAAGGGCTATGTGCTTGACCTGCGCCTGAATCCGGGCGGTTTGCTTGGACAAGCCATTGGTGTTTCCAACGCATTTCTTAATCGCGGTGAGATTGTCTCCACGCGGGGACGTGACAAAAACGATGTTCAGAGGAACAATGCCACACCTGGTGACCTGACACGCGGCAAGCCCGTAATCGTACTGATCAACGGCGGTTCTGCCAGTGCATCCGAGATTGTCGCAGGCGCGCTTCAAGATCACCGCCGTGGCACCGTAATTGGCACCCGTTCGTTCGGTAAGGGGTCGGTTCAGACCATTATCCCGCTTGGCGGCGACAATGGCGCCCTGCGCCTGACCACGGCGCTTTACTACACACCGTCCGGTTGTTCCATCCAGGGCAAAGGGATTGATCCCGACATCGTCGTTGAGCAGCCTCTTCCAGATGAGTTGAAAGGGCGTGTGGAAAGCCGAGGCGAATCCAACCTTCGCAATTCGATCGAGGGCGAAAGCCAGGATGATTCCGGGTCTGGTTCAATTGCCTATGTGCCACCAGAAGCCAAAGACGATGTTCAGCTAAACTATGCATTGGACCTGTTGCGTGGCGTCAAGACGGATGCGGCCTTCCCTCCTTCTACGGATGACGTGGTCGGCGAAGGCAGCAAGTGCAAGCGCGTATAAACCGGCCCAAGCGAGCAGATCAAACACAATATCCAATTGCAAAAAGACCTTGCGTATAAGGTTACAAGTCCAGTGCGATTCAGTTAAACTGCACCTGAATCAACAAAAATGACCCAAGCTGAGTGTCTGGTGCATTTTCAGAATGCACCAGTCTTTTAGCAGATTGGGGACCATACAGGCCGAACGGCGTGTGGGGGAAGCCGCGAATGGATGATCTGCATAAGCCGTTGGGGAATGCTGAAACACAGCCAACCAAGCGGGGCTGGGTTCGCCCTGCCAGCGCCTTTGCAGGCATCGCGCTTATCGCTTTGACGGGCTATCTCTACTTCGAAGGACGCAGTGAGGATGTCAAAACTGTCTCGCTGGCAGAAGACAATCAATCTATAGGGAATGACCAGGCGGCAAAAGCTGAGCAAGTCGATGCTGAACGTTCTGGCAGCCAGGGCGAAGTCGAAGAGTTCGATATCAGTCAGGTAAAGCCACTCACTCCCTTGGTCCCTGACTCAAGCTCTACTACCACAACCAATGAACAACCTGTGTTCAAGCCCGTCTTACCTCCTCAAAAGAGAATCTCGAACTGGTTGCCAGATCCCGATCTGGTGGAGGAATCGGAATTTGGACTCTTGCCACGCATTTCCACGGCCAATGTGAGGCCGCTTGATGCCTATTCCCAGTCCAGCGGTATAAGCGGTGCAAATCGCGTGGCGCTAATAGTGGGGGGGTTGGGCCTGAGTCAAACGGGTACACAGGCAGCCATCAAAGCTCTGCCCTCTTCCATTTCCCTGGGATTTTCTCCCCTTGGCAATTCCCTCCAACGCTGGGTGCAGGAAGCGCGGCGCGAGGGACATGAAGTAGTGCTTCAATTGCCCATGGAGCCCTTGGGTTATCCAACTATAAATCCCGGGCCGCGCACTCTGGTAAGCGTTGCCGAAGAGGGAGAAAATCTGATGAATTTGCGTTGGTCTCTGGGCAGAATGACCAATTATCCTGTGGTGATGAACTATCTGGGGGCCGGACTGACCAGCAAGTCCAATCTGATGCGCCCTCTGCTCAAGGAAATACGAGACCGTGGTCTTGGCTATATTGATGATGGGTCAGCCAGTGCAAGCGTATCATTGAACGTGGCACAAGACCTGCGTTTGCCCCATGCGTCTGGAAACATCATCGTTGATGCAGTACGGGAGCCAGACCGAATGCGTGCCAATCTGCGTGTTTTGGAATCATTGGCAAAGGCGCGTGGATTCGCCATCGGAACGGCCTCTGCCTTCCCCGAAACGGTTGAAGTCATAGCAGAATGGGCTGAACAGGCAGACAAACGAAACATCCTGATCGTTCCGGTCAGCAACCTGTTGAAAGACTATGGCAGATAATTCGAACCCAGATGACTGGTCACACCTGCCCTATCGTCCCTGTGTTGGCGTCATGGTGCTCAATCATGTGGGAAAAGTTTGGATTGGCAGACGTATTTCGGAAGGCAACACAGAGTATTCCGGTTCGCCCAAGCGCTGGCAAATGCCCCAAGGGGGTATAGACAAGGGTGAAGACCCGGCATTTGCCAGTTTGCGGGAACTGTTTGAAGAAACAGGCATCCATAGCGTGACACTGCTTGACGAAACGGAAGACTGGCTGACTTACGACTTGCCAGACCACTTGCTTGGCACTGGTCTGCGCGGCAAATACAGGGGCCAGAAGCAAAAATGGTTTGCCTATCGTTTTGACGGCAATGAAACTGAAATTGCTATCAACCCACCCCCGGACGGACATGCTGCCGAGTTTGACGCATGGCGATGGGAAGATATGGATCAGCTGCCCGAACTGATTGTCGACTTTAAACGGGAAATTTACATGCAACTCGTGGAACGTTTTTCCCATTTGGCGGGCTGAATAGCGGATCAGATCGTCAGATCGCCACCAAAACTCTCAATCTGTGGTCAGATTATTGAATGGCCCGGATCAGGCTGGAAGCAAGGTCGGTTCCAGGTGGTTTAACTGATCAATGTAGCTGCGGGACGCCAGTTTCTTCTCTTCATCTCCAGCGGCGTGATGAAGATCATATTCTTCCTGGGCGATGCGCTTCTGCTCATCCCAGATTTCGCGGGTCACATCTGCTTTTAGCATGGCAAATTCGGCCAGAACAGTCACGCTGGTTGGAGTGATATCTGCAAATCCGCCGCGCACGAAGAACTCATTCTCCGTACCATCAGCCATTTTAACACCGATCAAACCGGGGCGCAGGCTGGTCATCACCGCTGCATGTTTGGCCAGAATGCCCATATCGCCTTCTGTACCTGGAATAGTCACCATCTCGGCTTCGCCGGACAGAAGCAGGTTTTCAGGAGAAACGAGTTCGAATGTAAAATTCTCAGCCATGTCTATGCCTTTTGTGAAATGACACTGTCGAAATGAGACACTGCCTTCTCAAATTTATCGCGACACCCGGTGTTGCAGAACCCGACGACACTGCCGTTGTACAGGGTCAGCGCGTCTTCCACCACCGGTTTGCCAGACCAGGGGCAGGTCTCATTGACAACATCTTCAATGCGCAAAGTCACCTGCATTTTGATTAAGCAGCCTCGGCAGCCAGTTTCTGGGCTTTCTCGACAGCTTCATCCATGTTGCCAACCATGTAGAAGGCAGCTTCTGGAAGATGGTCATATTCACCAGCGACCAGACCCTTAAAGCCTTTGATCGTATCTTCAAGATCAACCAGCTTGCCGGGTGAACCTGTGAAGACTTCAGCAACAAAGAATGGCTGTGAAAGGAAACGCTCAATCTTACGAGCACGGGCAACGGCAATTTTGTCTTCTTCAGACAATTCGTCCATACCCAGAATCGCAATAATGTCCTGAAGAGCCTTGTAGCGTTGCAGAACTTCCTGCACTTCACGAGCCACTCCGTAGTGTTCTTCACCGATAACGATCGGATCCAACATGCGTGAGGTGGAATCAAGCGGGTCAACAGCCGGATAGATGCCTTTTTCAGCAATGGCACGGTTTAGAACGGTTGTCGCATCAAGATGCGCAAACGACGTGGCCGGAGCCGGGTCGGTCAAGTCATCCGCAGGAACGTAAATCGCCTGTACCGAAGTAATCGAGCCCTTGGTTGTCGTTGTAATGCGTTCCTGCATGGAACCCATATCCGTTGCCAGAGTAGGCTGATATCCCACCGCAGAAGGAATACGACCCAACAGGGCTGACACTTCCGAACCGGCTTGCGTAAAGCGGAATATGTTATCAACGAAGAACAGAACATCCTGACCCTTGTCGCGGAAATCTTCCGCAATCGTCAGACCCGAAAGAGCAACACGTGCACGGGCACCGGGAGGCTCGTTCATCTGACCGTACACCAGTGCAGCTTTCGAGCCAGCTGTCGAACCATTGTTTTCGTTTGGATCGACATTCACACCGGATTCGATCATTTCCCAGTAAAGGTCGTTGCCTTCACGGGTACGTTCGCCAACACCGGCAAATACCGAGTAACCACCATGGGCTTTCGCCACGTTGTTGATCAGTTCCATAATCAAAACGGTTTTGCCAACACCGGCACCACCGAACAGGCCGATTTTACCGCCTTTCGCGTAGGGAGCGAGCAAATCTACAACCTTGATGCCTGTTACCAGAATTTCAGCTTCAGTGGACTGCTCGACATATTCGGGAGCTTCTGCATGGATGGCACGGGTTGATGTGGCAGTCACAGGACCGACTTCGTCAACCGGTTCACCAATCACGTTGATGATACGGCCCAGCATTTCGTCACCAACGGGCACCTTGATCGGCTCGCCAGTATCAACTACGTCCTGGCCGCGTACGAGACCTTCAGTACCGTCCATCGCGATGGTGCGCACAGTATTCTCACCCAGATGCTGAGCAACTTCGAGAACCAGACGGTTGCCGTTATTGTCACATTCCAAAGCGTTCAGAATGGATGGCAATTCTCCATCAAACTGTACATCGACAACAGCGCCAATAACCTGTGAGATCTTGCCGATCTCACCTTTTGGAGCTGCCTTTTTGGTCGTTGCTTTCTTTGTCGCCGGTTTTTTGGCCGGTGCTTTTTTGGGGGCTGCTGCTTTCGCCATAGTGTCTAACCCTTGTTTTCCTTGTTTGTCTGGAAGCGATTAAATAGCTTCGAGACCTAGAGCGCTTCCGCGCCCGCGATAATTTCGATCAATTCAGTTGTAATCTGTGCCTGACGCTGACGGTTGAAGTCGCGTGTCAGTTTTTCAATCATCTCACCGGCATTACGGGTCGCATTGTCCATCGCGGACATGCGAGCACCCTGTTCAGAGGCCGCGTTTTCCAACAATGCGCGGAATATCTGCACTGTCACGTTGTTTGGCAGAAGGTCAGCGAGAATTTCGTTTTCATCTGGTTCATAATCGTAGAACATGGATGCACTGTCCGCATCGCCTTCCACTTCAGGAATATTCGGTGGAATAATCTGCTGCGCCGTTGGCACCTGACTGATGACTGACTGGAACTCCGAATAAAACAATGTGGCGATATCAAAATCACCCGCATCGAACATGCCCAACACCTGATGGGCGATATCGAATGCATTGTTATAACCGATATTCTTGACTTCACGCAGGTCAACAACCGGCAACATAATGCTGTCAAACTCCGACCGCAGCACATCTGCGCCCTTTTTGCCAATGCAAAGAATCTTCACGGTCTTGCCGGAAGCCATGAGTTCGCGGGCACGGTCCCGGCCAATCCGGGCAATGGAAGAGTTGAATCCTCCGCACAATCCACGTTCAGCAGTTGCAATCACCAACAAATGGGTCTGGTCGCTTTCTGTGCCCACCAGCAATTTGGGGGCACTGGAGGTGTCATCACCAATAGCTGCAGCGATATTTGCCATAACGGCATCCATGCGCTGGGAATAGGGCCGCGCCGCTTCCGCAGCTGACTGGGCACGACGCAGTTTTGCCGCCGCGACCATTTGCATGGCTTTGGTGATCTTCTGCGTCGCCTTAACCGAGGCGATCCTGTTTCTAAGATCCTTGAGAGAAGCCATCTGGGCCTTTCCTCACCTTATCCGTTAGTGCCTGGGGTCCGTTAGTGCTTACGCAAAACCCTTGGCGAATGCGTCGATCGCAGCCTTCAGGCTGGCGGTCAAATCATCGTCGAGAGCTTTCTTGGAACCGATTGCTGACAACAGATCTGCATGATCAGTACGCAATGTGGCCAAAAGACCTTCTTCGAATGCACCAACCTGGTTGACTGCCAGTTCATCAAGATAGCCGTTTACGCCAGCATAAAGAACTGCAACCTGTTCTTCAGTCTTCAACGGTGAGAACTGAGGCTGTTTGAGCAATTCGGTCAAACGTGCACCACGGTTCAGCAAGCGCTGAGTAGACGCATCCAGGTCCGAACCAAATTGAGCAAACGCTGCCATTTCACGATACTGGGCCAATTCACCCTTGATTGAACCGGCAACCTGTTTCATCGCTTTGACCTGCGCAGCAGAGCCCACACGGGAAACCGACAGACCAACGTTCACGGCAGGACGAATACCCTGGAAGAACAGATCTGTTTCAAGGAAAATCTGACCGTCTGTAATCGAAATCACGTTGGTCGGAATAAACGCAGACACGTCGTTGCCCTGTGTTTCAATAACAGGCAGCGCGGTCAGTGAACCGGAGCCATTGTCTTCATTCAGCTTCGCGGAGCGTTCCAGCAGACGCGAGTGAAGATAGAAAACGTCACCGGGATAAGCTTCGCGTCCGGGCGGGCGACGCAGCAGCAGAGACATTTGACGATAGGACACGGCCTGTTTGGAAAGGTCATCATAACCGATCAGAGCGTGCATGCCGTTGTCGCGGAAATATTCACCCATCGCACAGCCGGTAAACGGAGCAAGATACTGCATGGGGGCAGGATCGGAAGCCGTTGCAGCCACAACGATGGAATAATCCATGGCGCCGCGCTCTTCGAGCACTTTCACAAACTGGGCTACGGTAGATCGCTTTTGTCCGATCGCAACGTAGACGCAGTAAAGCTTCTCGCTTTCATTGTCTCCAGCATGAGCAGGCGCCTGATTCAGGAACGTGTCCAGAATAATCGCGGTCTTACCGGTCTGGCGGTCACCAATGACAAGCTCGCGCTGGCCACGGCCAACCGGGATCAGTGCGTCGATTGCCTTCAGGCCAGTGGCCATTGGCTCATGTACCGACTTACGCGGAATGATGCCAGGGGCCTTCACGTCAACACGGGCACGTTGCTTGGACTTGATCGGGCCTTTGCCATCGATCGGATTGCCAAGGCCGTCAACAACACGACCGAGCAATTCCTTGCCCACCGGCACATCAACGATTGCGCCGGTCCGTTTTACCGTATCGCCTTCTTTAATGCCGCGGTCATTGCCGAAAATAACGACACCCACGTTGTCGGCTTCGAGGTTAAGGGCCATGCCCTGAATGCCGCCGGGGAATTCGACCATCTCACCAGCCTGGACCTTGTCCAGTCCGTAAACACGGGCGATACCATCACCAACGGACAGAACCTGTCCTACCTCAGAGACTTCCGCCTCTTTACCGAAATTTTTAATTTGGTCTTTCAGAATTGCGGAAATTTCCGCAGCACGAATATCCATCTAGCCGACCTCTTTAAGTGCGAGCTTCAAGGAAGAGAGTTTGGTTTTAATTGATGTGTCGATCTGGCGTGAGCCAACCTTCACAATCATGCCACCCAACAGCGACGGATCAACCGTCATGTCGAGTGCCACATCTTTGCCGACAATGCCTTTCAGCGCTGTCTTCAATTGCTTTGTCTGGTCTGCGGTAAGTTTTTGCGCAACAGTCACCTGCCCGCTAACCTCTCCGCGATGTTCAGCCAATATCTGGCTAAATGCAACCAACATGTCAGGAACCGCAAACAACCGGCGATTACCTGCCACGACGCGCAGAAAATTTCCGACGAGACCGGTGATTTTGGCTTTTGCCAAAATTGCATCAAGTGCAGCCACCTGGTCGTCAGCGGAAAATACAGGGGATTTGACCAGCCGCATCAGATCGTCACTGCCCTTCAGCAATGCCCCGAAACGGTTCAAGTCTTTTTCAACAGCCGGAATCTTCTTTTCAGAAACGGCCAATTCAAACAGCGCAGATGCATAGCGTTCTGCTACACCGGAAATTTGGCCGGATGCTGAGGAAGTGGAATCTGCCAAAGGTCGATCTTCTTAAGCGTTTTGTCAGGAGCAATAAGGCACGAAGTACCGAAAAGCAGCTGAGCCCTGGATGTAATTAGTGGTTTCGGCCAAATTGTACAAGACAGCCCGGCGACGGAATCGAGCCTCCCCTAGCACGGGTTTTTTAGACTCGCAACAGGGGTATGGGGGCGTTTTCTACTGCTTTTGAATTATGTCGCGGATTCCGGCTGATTCTTTAGCATAATAAGCACCGTTGCCAGCTACTTTTTACACAAGCCCAAACGACTGAAGCGCAAAATAAAGCGTAAAACCTGCCCCAACGACCTCAATTGCCGTTGCGATCAGGCAATGAAGGTTGAAACTGTGGTCAAATACAAAAGAAATCAGCCGACCCACCACGGCAAACAGAAAAGCAATGCCCAGGGCAAAATATGTAAAGGGTTGCGCCAAAATGATGCAGGCCAACCCCAAACCAACCCACATGCCGGCAAAAGGCCCCCTGATCTCGGATATGCCGTTTTGAGTGCCCTCCAAAGGAATCAATCCCAGAAAACGGGCCATGCGAACCGGGAAAATCATCAAAATCGCCCCGATCAATACAGTGGCACAGGCTGTGAGAAACGCCAGTTGCTCGGAAAGCTCGTAGGGAAATGCGATTTCGATCATGGGGCCTGTACTATAGGGAGATCAATCGAGCAGCCAGTCTAACCCCGAATCACTGGCCTTTTATCTGCCATTTACCAGTGCACACAGATTTCTGGTCGCAACCGCAGTCAGACCCGACCAGTACAGGGTTCTCCCGATTACCTGCCAGATTGCCTATTTGGACGACCAAACAGTTTTCCAGTCACGCTCCATGTCGACAATCAACCAACCACGGTCCGGGCCTTCATCCAATCCACGGACCAATCGTCCAATATGGCTGTCACGATCATAAGCCCATTCCCTTTTCGCATCTGTATGATGCACAATCAGCCCGAATCGCGGACCATCGCCCGCTGTTGCCCATTCGAGCATCTGAAAATCGCCGTCTGAATTTCCACCCACAAATATCGGGCGTTTGCCGATATGGGTATCAATGCCGACAGGTTTACCTTCCTTGTCATCAATAAAGGCAATCCCGACATCTTTCATAACCATCGGCACACCGTCTATGATCTTATAGCTGGTCTTGCCGGCACTGCCGATCACATTTTGACTGGGTATGCCATAGGCTGCATGGCTAAAAGCCCGCATAAAATGGATACCGCCACCAGACACGATATAGGTCGCGAAATCCTCATCACGCAAATAGCGCAGAAGTTCCAACATGGGTTGATAGGTCATCTTGTCATAGGCTTGGCCCGTGACCGGGTGGCGTGCCGTTTCCAGCCAACGGGAAACAACATCTTGAAAAGCCTTCACAGACAAGCCGGAATGGGAAACCGAAATCACCTCCAGTATAGCCTTTTCACCACCGGCCAATACATCCTTGATATTGCCTTTTGCGGCGGCCTTC
>JBPCWM010000208.1:0-7640 GCA_051009515.1 Rhizobiaceae bacterium
TCAGAAAACTCCGTTAACCGGAGCGTAACCAACCATGAAACTAGCAACCCGCCTCAATATCTCACTCCTCATCATGCGCCTTTCGATTGGTGCATTTCTGGCTGTTTGGGCATCGCTCAAGTTTTATCGTCCCGAATGGATGGGCAATGTTTTTCGCGGAACCTACAAAATGACCTGGCTCAAGAAGGATGTGGGTATCGAATTCCTTGGCATGGAGTTTGGCTTTGTCGATATCGCCTACACGGTGGGAACATTTCAGATGTTGGTTGTGGTACTGTTTGTGCTCGGCATCTGGCGCACTCCGGTCTATGGATTCATCACTTTGATGCATGCCACGGGTATTGGTGGAGCGGCGTTAGGTGGTGCGCTTTGGCGCTTTACCAGCTATCCGCAAAATCTGCTGTGGACGTCGGTTGCAACACTGGGAGCCCTTGTTGCGCTGTTCATTCTGCGTCACCATGATGGCTTCACTATAGACGGATTACGAAAGCGCCAGAACACATGATTTACCTAGTCGCCACCCTGACCATAAAGCCTGGCACACTGCCGGATTTCATTGATGCCGCAATGACCTGCATTGCCGCAACGCGCGAGGAACCTGGTTGTATCTCCTATGATCTGCACCGGAGCCTGACTGATGAGAACACGCTCATATTTGTTGAACGTTGGGAAAGCCAGGAAGCACTCGACGGCCACTTCAATGCTCCCCATTTCAAGGTTTGGCGCGAGGCAGGCGGCCCCTATTTTGAAAGTCGCAAGATCGAAATCGTAGAGATCGATGCGGACAAGGTGAAGATTCTCTGATTGATGCTGACGGCGACTGAAATAGTCAAAACGACCAATAATCCAGCGGATATCATCACACTGGATGAGACGGCTCGGCATCGCCGCCGCATTGTGCTGACGTCTGATGCAGGCATCAAGTTCCTGCTGGATCTGCCCAAAGCGGTACTATTGCGCCATGGGCAAGGATTGAGGCTGAGCGATGGGCGGGTCATTGAAGTGCATGCGGCACCGGAACCACTTTATGAAGTCACAGGTATGGACGCACGGCATTTGTTGACCCTGGCCTGGCAGATTGGAAATCGTCATCTGGCGGCTCAAATTACAGGTGATCACATTTTTATACGTCAGGATCCGGTTATCAAAACCATGCTGGAGGGACTTGGAGCCACGGTGCAATCCATTGAGGCGCCGTTTGACCCCGAAGGCGGGGCCTATGGCGATCACCACTCGAGTCATCATCATCACCATCATGACTAGCCCGTCCCTGATTCAATTGATGACACTTTTGTCGCCAACATTTCCTGTTGGTGGCTTTGCCTATTCCGCTGGTCTGGAAGCAGCGCGTCAAAACAGATGGGTCAATACTGCTGATGAACTTGAAAGCTGGATTACTACCAGCCTGAATTACGGGACTTTGCACAACGATACAGTTCTTCTGTCTGCAACCTGTCAAAAACCAGGCTCGGTGGCTGAGATCAATCAGCTTGCGATTTCGCTTTGCGGCTCTGAAACTCGCTATTTGGAGGCTACCAACCTTGGGAACGCTTTTGTTGCAGCTTCGACGTCTTGGTACACGCAAAGTGCGCCAAACCTGCCAGATCCGATTGCTTATCCCGTTGCAGTGGGCGCCGTCAGCACGGCCCTTACCCTGCCCCGAATAGACACTTTGCAGGCGTTTCTCCAATCGACGATCAGCAATCAGATACAGATTGCCATTCGGTTGATGTCATTTGGACAACGACAGGCCATGGAGCTTTTGCACAGATTTGAACCCGCAATCGAGACTGCAGCACAAGATGCGCAGGACGCTGATCTGACCCAGATTGGCACGTCTGCCATCACCATGGAGATTGCCACCTTGCAGCACGAAACTCTGCCCTCAAGGATATTCAGGTCATGACACACAATGGACCATTGCGCATTGGTATTGGCGGACCGGTCGGTTCGGGAAAAACCACGCTCACTGAAAAACTTTGCAAGGCGATGGCCGGCAAGCTCTCCATGGCCGTAGTCACCAATGATATTTACACGCGTGAAGACGCCGAAGCTCTGGTGCGGGCACAGGCTCTACCCTCCGACAGAATTGTTGGTGTAGAGACCGGGGGGTGCCCGCACACAGCTATCCGCGAAGATGCGTCGATCAACCTTCAGGCAATTGCTGATCTGAACAACCGCCATAGCAATCTTGATCTCGTGCTTATCGAATCCGGTGGCGATAATCTTGCGGCCACCTTTTCGCCGGACCTTGCCGATCTGACAATTTACGTGGTCTCCGTTGCCCAGGGCGATGACATTCCGCGCAAGGGAGGCCCGGCTATTACGCGCTCTGACTTGTTGCTCGTCAACAAGACTGATCTCGCCCCCCATGTGGGCGCAGACCTCCACCGAATGAAGATTGATGCTGCAAATGCACGGCCAAATCTGGAGACCCACTTCACCGATTTACGATCAGGCGTTGGTGTTGATGAAATTGTTGCATTTATTTGCAAGAATGGTGGCCTGTCGGCCCTTGAGTGTACAGCCTAGTGATGCAATGGTGCAGCAGGTTTGGGGCGGGACTTAATCGATATCTCAGCAATGGGCTGAATTGTTGATTGTACAGGTCTGGTTCCAGCGGTGTGTAACCTAAGTCTGGGGGCGCTATGAGTTCTGCTTCAGGACCCAAAAGTGCAGTTCGTGTCACTGATCTTCACAAGAGCTTTGGCGATCTTGAAGTTCTCAAAGGCGTTTCGCTGGACGCCCATGACGGTGATGTCATTTCAATTATTGGCGCATCAGGTTCGGGAAAATCCACTTTTTTGAGATGTATCAACCTGCTGGAACTGCCAAGCGCAGGCAATATCGAAATTGCCGGAGAAGCCATAAAATTCACGCCACCGCGCAATGGTGAGATGCATCCGGCTGACCGCAAGCAGATCCAGCGTTTAAGAACCAATCTTGGCATGGTCTTTCAGAGTTTTAATCTGTGGGGCCACATGACGGTGCTGCAAAATGTCATGGAAGCGCCTGTGCATGTTCTCGGTGAAAGCAAGGCCGAAGCCCGTGAGAAATCAGAAGCCATGCTGAAACGGGTCGGGCTTTATGAAAAGCGCGACCAGTATCCGGCCTTCTTGTCCGGGGGCCAGCAACAGCGCGCAGCTATTGCTCGGGCGCTCGCCCTTGAGCCGCAAGCCATGCTCTTTGACGAGCCAACTTCCGCACTGGACCCGGAACTTGTCGGCGAAGTGTTGAAGGTCATTCAGGGTATTGCCGAAGAGGGGCGCACCATGATTTTGGTGACCCACGAAATGGCCTTTGCCCGTGATGTCTCAAGCAATGTCATTTTTCTCCACCAAGGCATGGTGGAAGAGGAAGGAACACCTGATCAGGTGTTTAACAATACCCAAAGTGAACGCTGCAGGGCGTTCGTAAAATCCATTCACTAGTAGTATACAGGAGTCCTATCATGAAACTCATCAAAACAGCCTTGGTCGCCGCAGTCTTCGCAGCGGGGCTTGGTCTCACTGCAGCCTCTGCCGAGCTTAAACTCGGCCTTGATTCTGCACCCTATCCACCCTTTGCCGATCAAGACGCTTCGGGCAACCGCACGGGGTTTGAAATCGAACTGGGCAATGCGATCTGCAAGGCCATGAACGAAACCTGTGTTTGGACCCCAATCGCGTGGGACGGAATTATTCCTGCCCTAAACGCCAAGAAGATTGACGCCATTTTCGCTTCCATGTCGATTACGGAAAAGCGCATGAAGGTCATCAATTTTTCAGACAAATACTACAACACACCCGCCGCGCTCGTGGCTCCAAAATCCGGCAGCTTTGACGGCAGCCCGGAAAGCGTGAAGGACAAGATCGTTGCTGTTCAGGTCTCCACGACCCATGCAGATTATGCCAAGAAATATTTCTCTGACACCGCCTCGGAAGTAAAAACCTACCAGGCTTTTGACGAGCACAATAATGATCTCGTTGCCGGCCGCGTGGATGCAGTCGTGGGAGACTCGCTGGCCTTTGCAGATTTCCTCGCCAGCGATGCCGGTAAGAATTTTGAAATCAAGGCCTTCTTGAACGACGAAGCCGTATTCGGAAAAGGTGTGGGCGTTGGTCTGCGCAAGAGCGATGAAGACCTGCAGGCCAAATTCAACGAAGCCATTGCCAAGGTTCGTGCGGACGGAACCTATGACGCGATTGCGAAGAAATATTTCGACTTCGATATTTACGGCAAATAAGCACAAACCAATTGCGCCCGGAGCATCAAATACTTCGGGCGCATGGGTTTTTAGAAGGACCAGTTTGAGTGTTTGAAAGCCTGCAGATGCTGTGGATCGAGCCTCCGGGGCGCGGATTGTCCCTGTTGGCCGGGCTTGTCAGCACCTTACAGATTGCTTTTGGCGCATATGCCCTGGGCCTGATCATCGGCCTGTTGGGTGCCTTGGGCAAAATAAACGGGCCGGCTCCTTTGCGTTGGCTGCTGACCGCTTATACGACACTGATCCGTGCAGTTCCGGAACTGGTTCTCATATTGCTGCTTTACTACGCGGGTACTGCAGCACTCAACAGTACACTTGAAGGGCTTGGCTTTGAGCCCGTCGACATTAGCGGCCTGGTTGCCGGCATCCTGGTGCTTGGATTTGTGCAAGGGGCCTATTCCACGGAAGTCATCCGGGCAGCCATGCTGGCTGTTCCACGCGGCCAGATGGAAGCCGCTCTCGCCTATGGCATGTCGCGCAGCAAATCCATCTACCGAATATTGATCCCCGCCATGATCCCGTTTGCCCTGCCCGGCCTCGCCAATTTGTGGTTGATCGTCACCAAGGATACGGCGCTGCTTGCCGTCGTTGGATTTTTTGAATTGGCCTCGGCCACAAAGTCAGCCGCCGGGAGCACTCGCAATTATCTGCTGTTCTACAGTGCGGCTGCGGTGATCTATCTCTGTGTCACACTGTGTTCCAATGTTGTCTTTGGCTGGATCGAAAATCGATACCGGCGCGGACAGGCATCGGCTTAGGAGGAACAGATGGATTGGTCCTGGCTTCCTGAATATTTAGACAAGCTCATTTCCGGCTTCTGGCTGACCGTCCAGTTGCTGGTTATCTGCAGTACGCTCGGCTTTATTCTGGCGGTGCCAATCGGTCTGGCACAGGTCACCGGCCCCCGGTTTCTGGCCATGCTGGCCCGCGGTTTTTGCACGCTGGTGCGCGGAACGCCGTTGCTGATACAACTTTGGCTGATTTATTATGGGGTAGGAGAAATTTTCCCTTCAATCGAGGGCATCAGAGATTCCTTCCTTTGGCCCATTTTGCGCGCCGCCTTTCCTTACGCCATTTTGGCCTTCACCTTGTCAGTAGCGGGCTACGTTGGTGAAGTGATGCGGGGCGCGTTTGCCGGAGTTCCAAAGGGAGAGCTGGAAGCCGCCCGCGCCATGGGCATGAGCCCGTTCAAAGTTCTGTGGCGCATCTGGTTGCCAAGGGCGGTGCAAAATGTATTCCCGACATTGGCTGGAGAAGTTGTCCTGACCCTGAAGGCCACACCACTTGCGGCAACGATTACGATTTACGAACTGTTTGGCCGCAGCACGGAAGTGAGACAAGACACATTTCTGGTTTATGAACCGCTTCTGCTGGTCGCCGGAATTTATATCATCTTGACAGGTATCATTGTGGTGGTGTTTGGCTGGCTTGAAAACCGTATTCCAAAACCGGGTATTGCATGAGCAGGATATTGGTTGCCGGTGTGGCCGTGCTCGATTTTGTCTTCCACATGAAGACCTTCCCGCGACAGGCTGAAAAATATCGGGCCGATGGAGCGTCGATTAGTGGTGGAGGAAATGCCGCCAATGCCGCAGTGGCCATATCGCGCCTTGATGGATCTGCTTATCTGGCCTCACGGCTGGGCAACGACCAGATTGCCGATATGATTATTGCAGACCTTGAAAAGGAAGGCGTCGGAACCGGGCTGATCAGGCGCCATGGAGATAATCGGTCTTCATTTTCATCGATCTATATAGATGAAGCAGGTGAAAGACAGATCATGAATTACCGTGATCCGGACCTCCCCGTTCAGGCTGCTTGGCCCGATGATCAAATTCCGGACGCGCTGAGTGCTACGCTGGCAGATACAAGATGGCCAGATGGCGCATTGGCTGCGATGAAACTGGCCAAACAACTTGGCATTCCCGGCGTGATGGATGCCGAAGCCCCGGTCCATGAGGCCGAACACGCCGTCTTGGAAGCAAGCCATGTCGCCTTTTCTGCACAGGGTGTACAGGACTTTACCGGCGAATCCGACATTGAGAAGGCAGCAGTGCTGGCCTATGACATGGTACCGGGAACTGTCCTGGTCACAGATGGTGAAAACGGAGTGGTGTCTGTCTCCAACAGAACGCCGCAATGGACGCCAGCCTTTGCGGTCAAGGCAATCGATACGCTGGGGGCAGGTGATGTGTGGCATGGTGCATTTGCACTGGCGCTTGGTGAAGGCAAGTTACAAGCTCAGGCGATTGAATTTGCAAGTGCTGCGGCCGCGATAAAATGCGGTCGAACCGGTGGGCGCGACGGGGCGCCGAACCGTGCAGAAGTGAACCAATTCCTGAAGGAAACATCATGATTAACCCCCACGCTGCCAAGGAAATTATCGGTCAACTCGATACCGGGCAATCCGTTTACCGCCTTCAACTCAAAGGGGGGGGCCTGACGGCCAATATCCTGACATGGGGCGCTGTGCTTCAGGACCTGCGCCTCGATGGTCACGACGCTCCACTGGTTCTGGGGTTTGATGAGTTCGAACCTTATCTTGAACATTCTCCCTATTTTGGTGCGACAGTGGGGCGCTACGCCAACCGCATTGGCAATGGTCGTTTCAAGCTGGATGGCGTTGATCATTCCACAGACATAAATGGAGCTGGAAAACACACACTTCATGGCGGGTCTGCGGGTTATGGACGCAGGCAGTGGGAGATTGCTGATTTGGGCACATCCCATGTCTATCTCACCCTCCGGGATGAGGCAGGAACCATGGGATTTCCGGGCAATTGCGACGTAACCTGCAGTTACACACTTAAAGAGGAAGGTACGCTACACGTCGCTTATACGGTCAGAAGCGATGCACCAACGCCGGCCGGACTGGCCCATCACTCGTATTTCACTCTTGATGGCTCGCCAGATTGTCGTAATCACGAAATGCAGATACTGGCAGATCATTACCTTCCCGTTGACGAGGAACTGATCCCGACAGGTGAAATTGCTTCCGTTGAAGGCACAGTATTCGATTTCCGGCAGGCCAAGACCATCGGCGATGATTTCGATGAAAATACGATTCTGGATCACAATTTTTGCCTGGCCAGATCGCGGCGGGGATTGCAGGATATCGCCAATGTCTACTGTCCAAATTCCAGCGTCTCGTTGACAGTTGCAAGCTCAGAACCGGGATTACAGGTCTATGCGGGACACAAGGTGAATACACCCGTGGCAGGTCTTGCTGGTGAGACCTATGGAGCATTTGCGGGTTTCTGTATGGAAACCCAGAACTGGCCAGATGCCCCAAATCAGCCGGATTTTCCCGATTCAATTGTCAGGCCGGATCAGGAACTGCGCCAGATCACGGAATACCGGTTTTCAAAGTCTGGCCATCAGGTTTCGACTTGAA
>JBPCWM010000209.1:0-15840 GCA_051009515.1 Rhizobiaceae bacterium
TGTTTGGAAGACGGCTTCAGTTGATCATAAATGGGTAAACCATTGATCGCCAGATCATCGCCCTCGACCTGTTCGACGCCGGCACGTGCAAAACCGTTAGAAGATGCCCGGTCCGGATTGTGACAGGTGGCGCAGGAAACACGGTAGGTGCCTGACAATACCCTGTCGTAAAACAGCATGCGCCCAAGCTCCACCATATGGGAGGGATGCATTCGATAGTCACTGTTCTGGACAGGGGGCGGCAGCGCGATAGTGGGTGGGTCAGCGGCACCCATCACGATCAGGCTGGCTGCCACCAGTTGAAGAACTGAAGTCAATAGCAAGGTGGCACTGCGTTTCAAACTTCTATGGTTCCCGATGCAAATTGCGTGGCATACCCCCCAATTCGGCCACCGCTCAGCTCCCCTTCGCGAATTTCCATTTCAAGGGTAATCAGGGACGGGCGCCCCATTTCAACACCTTGTTCGATGCGGCAGGTATGCAATCCGTCTCGCAAATCATCAAATTCAGTCAGGGCACCGGCAAGCGAAGCCACCGCTGAGCCGGTTGCGGGGTCTTCTGGAATTCCAGCATCAGGTGCAAACATGCGGGCTCGAAAATGATTATTGTGCCCCCCGGTTTCGCGGCAATAGACATACGCAGAATTGTGGCTGTGGTCTCCAAACCCCTCTTTCCAGACCGTAAGCACCGGTTTGGCACCCTGTAATGCCGACAGGTCGCGCACCGGTACAAGCGTGTAGGGCAAGCCACCATTGAAGTTGGATACAACATGGTTTTCAAAGCCGATATCCTGCGGATCCAGCGAAAGAGCGGCTGCAATCGCTTCACTGTTTTCGGGTCCACGGCAACGTTCTGCCAGAACCGGCATATCAAATTCAGCATAGGGTTGCGGCCCGTCAAAACGCACAGCGCAGCGGATCGGCCCGACATTTTCTTCCAACACAATGATCCCCTGCCCGACAGTTTCCAGCCCTTTTTCAACGGCAACCGCAATCGCACCACCCACAGTGGGATGCCCGGCAAACGGCAGTTCATTATTGGGCACAAAGATTCGCATTCTGGCTGAATGGTGAGGATCTTCGGGCGGCATTAAAAATATCGTTTCGGAAAAATTGAACTCACGGGCAATGGCCTGCATCCGCTCAGTCTCCAGCCCTTCACAATCGTAAACGACACCCAATTGATTACCAGCCAGCACCACATCGGAAAACACATCATATATGGAAAATCTGCGTTGCATGGCGTGCACCTTAAAGAAGAGTTGGATCGACTGTTCTGTTGACAACTGATTTGACCGTCAACCCCTGAATGATGATGGAAAACAGCACAACTGCATAGGTGCAGGCGAGTAATAGCGGTTTTTCAGGAATTGCAGGCAAGGACAAGGCCAGAGCAACCGATATTCCACCTCGCAACCCGCCCCAGGTCAAAACCGGAATTGCACCCGCAGTGAACGTCTGGCGAAACGACAGTAACAGAATGGGAATGGATACGGAGATAAACCGTGAGAAGACCACCAGCGGTATTGTTGCGACAGCCAGCCAGGCAAATGACGGGTCAAGGGATATGACCAGGACTTCCAAACCGATCAGCAGGAAAAGTACCGAATTCAGGATCTCGTCGACAAGCTCCCAAAAGCTGAACATGCTGCGTCGGGTGTGCTCGCTCATGGCAACGGCCGCACCTCTGTTACCAATCAGCAACCCGGCTATGACGACGGCAATCGGCCCCGACAGATGAAGTCGCAAGGCCAGCGCATAGGTTCCGGCAACAATGCCCAATGACAGCAGAATTTCCAGCATGTGTTCATCCATGGTGGACATCAGCCGATAGGCAATCCAGCCAGTCACAGCGCCGAGCAAGGCACCTCCCAATGCTTCGACCACAAACAAGCTTGCTATTTCAAACACGGTTACACCATCGCCACCACTCGAAGTCGCAATGGTCACGAGAATGATGAAGACAACCACACCAACGCCGTCATTGAACAGAGATTCACCCGTGATCTTTGCTTCCAGGGCAGCCGGAACGTTGATCGATTTCAAAAGGCTAAGCACAGCAACAGGGTCGGTGGGTGAAATTAACGACCCAAAGACCAGCGCCCAGATGAAAGGCACCTGCATACCGAACCAGCCGGAAAGGACATAAAGACCGGTTCCGACAATAAAGGTCGACATGATCACCCCCACTGAGGCCATCAGACCGATAGCCCATGCCTGACTACGCAGGAATGAAAAATCCACATGCAACGCACCGGCAAACAACAGAAAAGCCAACATGCCTTCCATTACAGTCGAGTAAAAATCGATTTGTCCTATTGCGTCTTGCAGTGTGTCTGTGATGCCAAGCACAGGAAACGCATTTTCAAGTGCCAGCAAGGCAATGGAAGCCACCAGCGCCATAACCAGCAATCCAATCGTGTGGGGGAGTTTCAGTACAGTGTGATTGAACCAGCCAAAGAGCCCCGACAAGAGCAATAAAAGCGCTGCAATTTCAAAGAGCGAAAGGGTCATAATCGGTTCTTGCTGGTTTGGCTTGCTGTCAGTTCAGACTATCTTCAAAGTCACTGCAAGAGGGCAATGGTCGGAGGCTTTGGGCCGATCCCAACCAGTACGTGGATATCGATCTACATCCTGACCGGGAGGAAATATTGTACGGTAAGGTTGCCCGCTGCGAATAATGTCGGGAACCGCACCCTTGTTAGCCCTGACAATAGCTGGAGAGGCAAGAAAATAATCCAGTTGCACCAAATGTCGCACGGGTCGTGTTTCCGGATCGCGGGTATTTTTGGATTCACCTGCAGCAAAATATAGGCTCCAACGATCCTCATCACTGCGCCGTCCGACCAGATCTTCGCTAAACCCATCCCGCAACAGCGGGTCAATTCCTGAATGATCCTCAGCAAGAAAATTGAACGTGTATCCTGCCTGCTTGTTGCCATCAATCGCCAGCCGCTCCGTATAGTCATTGAGATCGCCACAGACCAACCAGCGCATCTCGGCCACCCGATCGGTGCCGAATTTTTCTTCAATGATACGCCGCACCCCTTCAGCCTCGGCGACCCTGACGGGCATTGTGTATTTGCGGCCGGACAGGCCCTCCTTACTGCTGCCCATCGATTTGAAATGGCAGACAAAAAGAGTTGTCATTTTACCCCCAAGACGCATGTCAACTTCCAGACAATCACGGCGAAACAGCCGTTCATGGGCTTCATAGCCCATATCTTCAAGCGCCTGATTGTGAACCCCCATATCGCCAAATGTGCGCTTGGCGTGGCTCTTTACCGACAGGATTTCGATCTTTTCTCCACCGGCACTTTTCTTGCGGGCCATAAGGGCCACATCAATACCGCGGCCGTCATTGCCCTGCACCCATTCCTTTTGCGGGTAAGACAGGCCCGTCATCGGCAATAGATAGTTCTTTTCAAAGGACTCCAGCGCATCAAGATTTTCCACCTCCTGCAAACAGACGATATCAGCATGACAATCTGCAATAGCGAGCGCGGTCATCTGTCGCGAATCATCCTCATAGGCGATAATTCTGGCCTGCTCTAGAAGTTCGTGGTCCCTTGCAAGGCGGTGCTTTTTGCCACCGCGCGAGCGATCCTCTAGCACAGCTTTGCGCCAGCCGGAGAAATCGAACCGCTCCATCAGGTTTTCAACATTGAACGTGGCTATGCGAACTGACATTGCGGTTTTGAATTGAGTCTGTCTTGCGTCAAGTTTCAGCGCTTACACGATAAATTACAAGGTGAACAATTCGTTAACAGCTGTTCATATACTGTTCAGGTTAGCCCTGTCATACTCATGCAGTCGTGTCTGGTCCGATTTTTGCAGACAGAATCGGATGGGCCGACCGTTGCAAGTTTCAACAAAGACGGGCGGGACTTAACATGAAACGAATTTTCATTTGGACCATCGCTGCAATTGTGTCCATTACGATTATCGCAGGCACTGTCTCCACACCGGCGGAGGCCGGACGGCGCGGGAATTTCGGTGTCGGACTGGCTATTGGAGCCGTTGGCGGCGCGCTGCTGGTCGGTGGTATCAATCGCCGATATTATGGTTATCGCCGTCACTACGGCTATCGGCGCCACTACGGTTATCGTTACAGGCCACGCGTAGTCTATCGCCCACGCGTCTACGTACAGCCGCGCCGCTATCACAGGGTGCGCAGCAGCAACCGCTGGCAACGACACGTGTCGCGCTGCTACAGACGGTATCGCAGCTATGACCACCGCACCGATACATTTGTTGGCTATGACGGACGTGCGCGACGCTGCCGCCTTTAGAGCCTGAAAGAACAAGGCCCGGTGCTAAGAAAGCAACCGGGCCGAAGCACGTTCTTTAGTTCTTTTCTTTATCCACCAACTGGTTGGATTTGATCCACGGCATCATCGCGCGCAATTTTTCACCAACTTCTTCAATCTGGTGTCCATCATTCATGCGTCGTGTGCCCTTGAAGCGGGCGGCACCTGAATGCCATTCCTGCATCCACTCAGACGTGAAGCGGCCGGTCTGAATATCTTTGAGAACCCTGCGCATCTCATCTTTGGTTTCATCAGTGATAATGCGTGGACCGGATACGTATTCGCCCCACTCCGCAGTGTTGGAAATGGAGTAGTTCATGTTGGCGATTCCGCCTTCATAAATCAGGTCGACAATCAGTTTCACTTCATGCAGGCACTCAAAATAGGCCATTTCTGGCGCATATCCGGCCTCAACCAGCACTTCAAAGCCGGCACGAATGAGCTCAACAAGACCGCCGCACAGGACAACCTGCTCACCAAACAGGTCGGTTTCACATTCTTCCTGGAATGTGGTTTCGATGACACCAGAGCGGCCACCGCCAACGCCACAGGCGTATGACAAAGCAAGGTCATGGGCATTTCCGGAAGCATCCTGATGGATCGCAATCAAGCAAGGCACACCGCCACCCTTTTGATATTCACCGCGCACGGTGTGACCAGGACCTTTTGGTGCGATCATCACGACGTCGATGTCTTTGCCGGGTTCAATCAGGTTAAAATGTACGTTCAGGCCATGGGCGAAGGCAATTGCAGCGCCGGATTTAATATTGCCTGCAATGCTATCTTTCCAGATGCCAGCCTGCAGTTCATCCGGTGCAGCCATCATCATCAGGTCGGCAACTTTGGCAGCCTCAGCCACTGACATAACCTCAAAACCATCGGCCTCGGCTTTTTTAGCTGTTGCAGAGCCTTCGCGCAGAGCAACCACAACATCCTTGGCGCCAGAGTCTTTCAGGTTCATGGCATGGGCACGGCCCTGTGAGCCATAGCCGATTATGCAAACCTTTTTGCTTTTGATCAGATTGATATCCGCATCGCGGTCATAATAAACGCGCATAAGCGTTCCCCTTAGTATGTATTGAAAAGCCGTGATGGCCCAAAACGAGCCAATTCGATGGCTGGTTTAGCGGGGGCAGGACGAAATGGCAAATCAGAATGTGTCTTCTGGCCCATATTGGTTGAATTCACGGCTCTAACCGGCTGCCTTCAAGCAGATATCAACCTGCCGGATGCCCCAGAGCTGTCAAAAAACGGCGCACGGTTTGCTCCATGCCATATTCCAGAGCGTCCGCAGTCAGGCCGTGTCCAATGGAAACCTCAATCAGGTTCGGGATGCGCTCGACCAGGGCTGGCAGATTAGCCACCGTCAGATCGTGGCCAGCATTAACTCCCATTCCAAGCGCGTGAGCCGCATCGGCGGTTGCTCCCAATTTCTCAACTTCCTGCTGCGCAGCAACTGGATCATCGTGAGTGCCGCCATAGGGGCCGGTGTAAAGCTCTATGCGGTCACAACCTGTGTCGACCGCCCATTTGACCGTTTCGGGATCTGCATCTGCAAAAAGAGACACTTCCATGCCATTACGCTTCAACCGCGCCACAATCGGTGAGAGGTAATTGTGTTGCGCGCGAAAATCCCAGCCATGATCAGACGTCGGCTGGGACGGGTCGTCAGGAACGAGTGTCACCTGCTCGGGTTGATTGGCTTCGCAGAGGGCAAGAAAATCATCAGTGGGATAGCCCTCAATATTGTAGTCCGCATCGGGAAACTCGTCATCCAGCAGTGCTCGCAATTCGGGCACATCGGTTGATCGAATATGGCGCTGGTCAGGCCTTGGATGCACGGTGAGCCCCTGTGCCCCCGCCAGCAACGCAATGCGTCCCATGCCAACTACGTTTGGCCAGGGCAAATCCCGGCGATTTCTCAACTGGGCGACAGCATTTAGATTGACGGACAGAGCTACAGGCATGATTGTGGATTGCAGGTAATTTCAACCCTGTGAACATGGCAATGCAACAGGCAACTGGCAAGGCTTCTTTGCAAACAGAACAGCAACAAAGGCCCGATGAATATCCCGCCACTCCCTTCAGGATTGGCCTCAACCTCCTCAACCCGCCCGACTTTCTGCAGATTGATGATGATCTGCTCCCCTATCGAAACCTCAAACAGGAATATTACCGGTCCATCTTCGATGAAGTTTGCGTCGCAGAAAAGCAATCTCATGCCGCGCAACTGGAATCCTCCCAACTGCTTGTGGAAAATCTGCGCGCCTACCATGCAGGCGTTTATACGTTCAGCGGTGGCAGTTCCGAATCCGGGCTCGATATGAACCGGGCCACTTGTAACCAGACTGGTGAAACCTTTTCCCTGAGCGGCGGCCTGCCGATTGCCGATATCGGCTTGCTGATACCGGACGACCTTGTGTTGATGAGCCGTGACGAAACCGGGTGGCGCTTGACTGCGGCGTCTCTGAGCTTTCCATCATCATGGAGTTTGAAAGACAAGTTTTCAAAATGCATGGATCGCATTCACCGACCTGTCCCGTTATCGCTACAGATGGGAAGCCGAATTACCCGCATCTTTGATTCTCTTCGACCCAAAATGCCTGTTTGGCGCTCGAATTGGTCACTGGATGGTAATGGGGAACTGCGCCATGAGAGATTTGAGAACCAGCCCAGAAAATCCGGACAAAGACTGAAAGGCAATGTTCATCTCAGAACGGAATTCCAAACCCTGCACAAATTGCCGGTCTCTGGTGATATCCTGTTCACAATTCGCATAAGGTCGAACCCGATCACACGCTTTGCTGATTCCGAAAGAGGACGGCAAAAATTGGTCATGCTGCATCGCCAATATCTCGCCATGAGCGATGCAGAACGCGACTACAAGGGAATAAACCGCAATGCCGAAGGCCTGATGGCCTGGCTGGAGGAGGTTGAAAGACAATCACATGGTTGAAAAAACGCTCGACGAACAGGTGCTTCGGCAATGGATCGGCAAAACCGAGGCAACAACCGACACGTTATCCGTGGCCCAAGCCCGTTTGATGCAGGCCACACTGGATCAGGAGCCAAGCCTGGGCACTGGTGATGAACTGCCTCCTGCCTGGCACTGGGCCTATTTCTTGAGCGGCGTGCCGATGTCCGGCCTCGGGCGCGACGGACATCCCGCCCTTGGCGAGTTCCTTCCACCTGTGGCGCTGCCAAGACGTATGTGGGCGGGTGGGCGCCTCACCTTCGACCACCCGGTGCTTCTTGGAGAAACCATCAATAAAAGGTCTCAGGTCAAGGATATCTCAATCAAACATGGCAAAAGCGGTGCACTGGTTTTTGTAACCGTGCGCCACGAATATTTCGGCAGCAGTGGTGATCTGCGGTTCACGGAGGAGCATGACATCGTCTATCGCGAAGACCCTGCCCCTGATGCCCCTGCCCCAAAACGCGTGGCCCCACCAGCAACCAGCGTTTACAGCGAGACAATCACACCTTCAACGGTGCAGTTGTTTCGCTATTCGGCTCTGACATTCAACAGTCATCGTATCCACTACGACCGTGACTACTGCCAACAGGTTGAAGGTTATCCTGGTCTGATTTTTCATGGACCACTCACCGCCACTTTGCTGGCCGGGCTAGCGGCTAAGAAAAGCAGCCAGGGCCGAATTGCCAGCTTTGCCTTTCGCGCAGTGGCCCCGCTCTACGATACTCAGGCCTTCACACTGCATCACGATGGTGGTGACCTGGTCTGGGCCGAGACACCGGAGGGGAGTCTTGCAATGAAGGCTGAGACAACGACTCACGAATATGTTATAGTAGAACATTGATTCAGATAAAATTGGGCATATCTTCGCCACAAAACCGGCACACACGTCGATGTGATCATCGGTGAGGATTGTTATAGACCATGGCTGTTTTGCAGTTCAGACAGATTCGCCGCCCGGCAATGCATATGGTTGCAGGGCTGTTTGCCATTGTCTTGCCGATACAACAAGCGGCAGCCCATCCCCATGAGTTTGTTACCATGGCAGTGCAGGCGAATTTCAATTTGAATGACCAAATGTCCGGACTGACGTACACGTGGACATTCGATGAGTCCTTCACAGCATATGCTGTTGAAGGTGAAGACGCCAATAAAAACGGCAAGGCAGAACCAGAAGAACTGCAAAAGCTGATCAACCATATTCTGGGCAATATCAAAGGCATTGATTACTTTACCGTGTTCGACAAGTCAGGCGCAGTACCCGAATTTGCAGCCGCACGTCCTGTGGAATCCGTTTTGAAAGGACGCCAATTGCAGCTTCGCTTTCAATTGCCCTTCAAGAAGCCGCTGGTGCTGCAGGACAAGCCTGTGAAATTCGCAATTTATGACGATGAATTTTACATAGCCATGAATCATGAAGAAAAATCGGTGGGCAAGGTCATTCCCGCCAGCCTGAAGGGATGCAGTGCCGATTTGTCATTTCCCGACCCCGACGAAGAATTGGTCGCATTTGCCAGTTCGCTTGGAAAGGAAGAATCGTCCGGCGGCGGATTGGGTGCCAGTTTTGCTGAATGGATGACCATATCATGCAAGTAGTTCGCCGGCTTTCTGCCAAACCGGGCTGGATCCTGTTGCCGCTATTGTTGATGGCGGTCTGGCTCGCACGCGAGCCTCTTTACGCGCTCTATATCGACTGGTTGGGCTGGGTTTATGCCCAGATGAAGAGTTTTCACGCCATGCTGACCGAAAGTGTTGGCCAACTGGCGGATAACCCGAGCCCTGCAACTGCAATGGCGTTGATCGTCGGGAGTTTTCTGTATGGCGTTTTTCACGCCGCCGGCCCCGGCCACGGCAAGGTGATCCTGTCCACATACCTCCTGAGCCAGCCTGAAAAAATTAAAAAAAGCGTTGGTCTTGCAGTCGCTTCGTCCCTCGTTCAGGGCATTGTTGCAATCATTCTGGTTTACGGACTTTTCTATCTGTTCGGTCTGGTTTCGCGTGACATGAAAGTTGCCGTGGCGTGGAGCGAGCGTCTGGCCTATGCCGTGGTCGCGGCTCTTGGTGTAGCCTTGATGTTGCGGGGATTGAAAGCGGTTTACGCACAGATGCACCCTGCGACCAATACTCAGTCGGCCCACAATCATGGCCCTCATGAACATAGCCATGAGGATCACGGGCACCACCATCACGCTCTCGGCCACCACCATCACGGTGCCGATGGGGTGTGTACAACTTGCGGCCATGCCCATGTGCCTACCAATAATCAGATCGACACTGCCAAGGACTGGCGCACATCGCTTGCAGTCATCCTGTCGATTGGTATGCGCCCCTGTACCGGTGCGGTTCTGGTGCTTGTTTTTGCCCGGTTTTCCGGGGTCTCATGGGCCGGAGCCGCTGCCGTCCTGGCTATGTCCATGGGGACTGCGATCACAGTTTCGCTGATGGCAATGGCGGCAGTTGGCGCTCGCGAATTCGCCCTGCGCATGTTGGGGTCATCCAATGGACTGGTCGGAACCCTTGGAAATTTCGCTGCAATTATTGGCGGCTTGGTGCTGACCGCTATGGGGCTGGGGCTGATCGTCGGTTCCTTTGATGCACCCATGCGATCCATGGGGTTATAGCTACTTGACGATTGTAATCCTGTCAGCTGCTCGGGTGATGGCAGTATAAAGCCATCTTTGGCCGTGCTCCCTGAATGCCCAACTTTCATCAAACAGATATACGTTATCCCATTGCGATCCCTGCGCCTTATGTACGGTCAGCGCATAGCCGTAGTCGAAATCGTCATATCGACGTTTCATCTGCCAGGGTATCTCTTCTTCAGGATTTTCAAACGCAGCCTTCAACACTTTGATCTTGGCTGACATGCGTTCCATGCCATCATCTTCGGAGGCAACCAGCAGATTCATGAAGGGTTTTGCACTGACCGGAGCCGATACGACCTGCCAGAGTGAGCCGTTCAACAGACCTTTTGCCGGGTCGTTGCGCAGCGCCACCAGTTTGTCACCGGATGCTGGCAACGCGCCTTGAAAATCCTTCAGATCCCGCAATCTTTGATTGTAGCGACGACGGGTCTTGTTGGTGCCGACAAGTACCTGATCGGCGGCCAAGACATCGGCCTGATTGACATCGCGGCGATTGATAACCTGACTCTCGCCAAAGTGTCCGTAGGATAAAGACCCACCTTCCCGGACCAACTGGGCAAGATCGATAATTGGATTGTCGCGGGCCTGACGATGAATGGTTTCTAGTAATATATCGGGTTCGTGGTCGGTGAAAAACCCACCACCTGACACCGGAGGCAATTGTCCCGGATCACCTAGAACCAGCACGGGCGTGCCAAATGACATAAGGTCCTGACCAAGTA
Organism: Rhizobiaceae bacterium; assembly: GCA_051009515.1. Classification (GTDB taxonomy): domain Bacteria; phylum Pseudomonadota; class Alphaproteobacteria; order Rhizobiales; family Rhizobiaceae; genus Pseudahrensia. The sequence continues at coordinate 10,651 of JBPCWM010000209.1, forward strand.
CCTCATCCACCATGGAACATTCGTCGATGACGATCAGCGACGCATCTGCCACCGGGCTTTGACGGTTCAGGGTAAATAACGGCGTAACTGCTGATTTTCCGGTATCTTCATCTTCTATCAGTTCTTCCCCGCGGGGTCGGTAGATCAGCGAGTGGATTGTACTCGCTTTCTTCGCCCCTCTGGACCGCAACACCATGGCCGCTTTGCCAGTAAAGGCTGCAAAGAGAACATCCCCATCGACCCCCTCCGCCAGATGGCGTGCCAGCGTTGTCTTGCCGGTTCCCGCATATCCAAAAAGACGGAAAACCTGCGGGTATCCCTGCTTCAGCCATTTGGAAACAGCAAGCAGCGCGGCGTCCTGTTCAGTTGAGAATTGCATCTTGTTCCGGAATCGAAGCTACAAGGTTCAACTTTGTGTATCGCAGAACACAAAGAGAACATCAACGTGCGTAGAGTATCAACCAGCGCTGAATGGCTTTCCCCGCGATGGATTTCATCGTTGTCGGGTCGGGACGCATGTCTTCGCCAAGCAGCAGCCGTCTTTGCCGGTCACCAACCAGCAATCCAATCAGATTGTCGAAAGCCTCCTGCGGGCTGTGCACCGCCAATTCGCCTGAGTCGTTTCCCTGCTGAAAAATCGCATAAAAGGGCTGAGCCACCTGTTGGTTCCAGTCAGCCATGACAACCTCCCCCATACGGGTATCTTCCATGCAGGCTTGAGCCATGGCCACTCGGTTCACCGCCAGTGCCGCATCCCCTGTCATGATATCGAGCAAAAGCGTCGCGCAGGATTTCAGTCTTGATTCCAGACTACCCCGAGTATTGTCAAAACGATCCTGCATAGCCTCGCGCATGCCCCGTGCCTGCTCATTGGCCAAAGCAATCATGATGCCATCACGGTCTCCAAACCAGCTATAAAGGGTTTCCTTGGAACAGCGGGCTTCACCAGCAATCTGGGCTGTTGTTATGGCCGAACCGTGCTGGCGCAACAGGCGCAGCGTGGCACGCAGGATTTGCAGCCGACGCTTTTCATTGCCCGCCGGAGGCGCAATGTCATGTTCTGATTCGCCATCCATGTCCGAACCATACAGTACGGCATGGCAAATTGAAATGCTGCCATTGCGTCGGTTCGACCACTCCGGGTCTTACATGCGAAACACACCAAAACGCGTCTCTGGTATTGGCGCGTTAAGGCTGGCCGCCAGGGCCAGCGCCAGCACCCTGCGGGTATCACGGGGACGAATAATTCCGTCATCCCAAAGACGGGCGGTTGAGTAATAGGGATGCCCCTCTTCTTCAAATTTTTCGACGATAGGTTGTTTGAATTCAGCTTCCTCTACTTCTGACCATTCTTCCCCTCGGCGCTCCATACCCTCGCGCTTCACGGTGGCCAGGACAGAAGCAGCTTGTTCGCCACCCATCACGGAAATGCGTGCATTTGGCCACATGAACATAAACCTGGGCGAATAGGAACGACCACACATGCCGTAATTTCCAGCACCATAGGAGCCCCCTACAACAAGGGTCAACTTTGGCACTTGTGCGCAGGCAACGGCACCCACCAGCTTTGCACCGTCTTTTGCAATACCTCCCGTTTCATGCTCACGTCCAACCATGAAACCAGTGATATTTTGCAGGAACAACAGAGGAATTTTGCGCTGGCAGCACAATTCTATGAAATGGGCACCTTTGAGCGAAGATTCTGAAAACAGGATACCGTTATTGGCGATTATACCGACGGGCATTCCATGCAAATGGGCAAAGCCGGTGACCAATGTCGTGCCATAGCGGGCCTTGAACTCGTCAAAACGCGACCCATCGACAATGCGGGCAATTATTTCGCGAATATCATACTGTTTGCGAAGGTCTACGGGAACTACGGTTTCCAGATCTTCGATGGGAAACAGCGGGGCTTCAACCGGCCTGGTCTTGAGCGGCATGGCTGGCACGAAGTTGAGATCGCGAACGATAGACCGAACAATTTCAAGGGCATGGAAATCATTGTCGGCCATGTAGTCAGCCACGCCAGACAGGCGGGTGTGAACATCGGCCCCACCCAAATCTTCCGCCGACACTTCCTCACCGGTTGCAGCCTTAACAAGCGGTGGACCACCCAGGAAAATCGTTCCCTGATTTTTGACGATCACGGCCTGATCGGACATTGCAGGTACATAGGCACCACCTGCCGTGCAAGACCCCATCACACAGGAAATTTGTGGAATGCCCGCAGCCGACATTGTGGCCTGATTGTAAAACGCGCGGCCAAAATGGTCCTTGTCCGGGAAAGCTTCGGTATGATGCGGCAGATTGGCTCCACCACTATCCACCAGATAGATGCAGGGCAGATGGTTTTCCCGCGCCACATCCTGCGCCCGCAGATGTTTCTTTACGGTCATCGGATAATAGGTGCCGCCCTTTATGGTGGCATCATTGCAGATGATCACACATTGGCGACCCTCAATCTGACCGATACCAGTTATAATCCCGGCACTGTGAATGTCTTCGTCGTAAAGGCCCTTGGCGGCGAGTGGCGAAAGTTCAAGAAACGGTGAGCCAGGGTCGAGCAGTCGCAGGACCCGCTCTCGCGGCAGCAACTTGCCTCGGTCCAGATGCCTTTGACGTGAGCGTTCCGGGCCACCCAGCGCAATTTCGCTCTCCACCGCGTCCAGGTCATTGATCAAGTCCGACCAGGCTTTGGCGTTGCGTTCCGCATCAGCGCCCTGTGTGGAAATCAGAGGATTGAGTATGCTCACCGAATGCCCCTATTTGCCAGCATCTGGAGATGTAACCGGCAAGCCTTCATCCCGCCACTGGGTGAATCCCCCTTCTATATGGGCGACAGGTGCCAGCCCCATATTCTGCAAGTCTCGGGTTGCAAGTGCTGAACGCCAGGCAGCGGCACAGAAAAAGATATAGGTTTTATCCTGTTGGGCGAAAACTTCACGGTGATATTTGCTGGTCGGATCAACCCAGAATTCGAGCATCCCGCGCGGAGCATGGACGGCATCAGGCACTTTGCCTTCGCGAGCCAGTTCGCGAATGTCCCGAATATCCACCAGTACGGCGTCACCAGCTTCCTGCATTGCCAGCGCTTGACTGGGCTTTAAAGTCACGATTTCTGAAGACGCTTCCGCGACGAGTTGTTCGGCTGTTTTTTTCATGAATCTGACAGTCTGGTTGATGGCTTCAACAGCAAACTATCAGGGCAACAGCATCACGCCAAGCAGGGTTTTAACCCGTTACTGTCATATTTGGCGGTGGCGAGGTGTTGGAATCCGCGCCCAAAACGAAGGAACCCACCACAACAGCAGCCAAGACAAGGGCAATCGCCCATACCGTGATTCCCCAACAAGATTTTTCGACAGTTTCTTCCATAGTTCCTCTATATCGACATCCGATTTACCGGCTTACATTAGCGCCAGTTTTCAAAGCCGCAGGGGATATAGGCCCAGCCGCGACAATGGGCAACACTAAATGTGACAGATTCATGTCAAAACCGACATTCCAGCTTTGCAGTTTTTGCATGGTAGCAATTATTTCAATGGGTTAGGGAAAATTTGGTGTGTATAAATGGTTAATTTCCTGCCTTTGAATACGGTGAAATTGTGAATAAGTCACCCAGGTTCAGGTGCAAGTTCAGTCATCTGGCCGAATTGCGTCGCCGACTCGCTGGCGGGGTGCACAAAGACCTCGCGATGCGGATAGGGAATAGAGATATTATTGGCCTTGAAGGCATCCCACAAGGCCAGCATAACCTCTCCCCTGACATTGGTCAGTCCATTTTGGGGATCAGAAATCCAGAAGCGTGATTTGAAATTAAGCGAAGAATCACCGAACTCTGTCAACCAGCAAACCGGATTCTTGACCGTACTAACCCGCCCAACCGTTTGGGTAGCCTCAATAGCCAGGCGGGATACCTCATGTGGATCACAATTGTAAGCAACACCGAAATCCACGTCGAGGCGCACCAGATTGTCGGTAAAGCTCCAGTTGATCACCTGTTCGGTGATAAAATCTTCATTGGGGATTAGAAATTCGCGTCCATCGCGAGTGACCACTGAGACAAACCGGGATCGCAACTCCCTGATCCAGCCGACAGTATCCCCCAATGAAATCGTATCACCAGGCTTGATGGATTTATCCAGCAATATGATCACACCGGAGATGAAATTCGACACAACTTTCTGCAAGCCAAAGCCAAGGCCGACACCAATCGCACCCGAGAAAACCGCAAACACGGTCAGATCGATGCCAACCGCGTTCAAAGCAATCAAGACAGCAGCTGAAACCAGAACGATCTTCGCCAGTTTTCCGACGAGAACCTGCAGGGTTGGTGTCATATCGGGCAAGGATCTGACCCGCGTTTCAACATAATTGCCAGTATTATTGGCCAGCCAGATAAGACCAACCAACAGGGCTGTTGATTTGATAATGACCAGCATGGAAAGCTGCACATGCCCAATGTTGAAAGCAATGGATTCAAGAGCCCGCATTGTCGGTTCAAGATATCCGGTCAAATTCAGTGCAACAATGATCCAGGCCAGCCAAGCAATCACCGCTGATATGTGGCGCGATCTCACAATGCGGGACAAGACGCTGATTACCAGCCAGGCCAGAGCGAGGTTGAAGGTCAGGTTCAAAAAGAAGGCCCGTGACGGCCATGTGGAATTTGACACGATCAGATAGGCTGACCCGGTCAGGATGACGAAGGCAATCCATTCAACACGCCTTAGCAATGCAGCCAGCAAACGCAGAAATCCCGCATTCAGTTTCAGGCCGCGAACCCATTGTTCCAGAGGTGGTTCAAGCCGTTTTGCAATGAACAGCGAAAGGACAAAAGCCAAGATGATGATCAGGCCTTGATAGATGGTCCATGTCTGGAACACCGCGCGCCAGCCTTCCTCGGCCAGATCAATCAGTTCTGCGTTTAATTCCTGAAACATCGATTCGTTTATCCTTGGGGCAGAGTATCAACTTGGTCTCCATATTGAAACTATGGGCAAATTTCTGCGGCAAGGTCCGTTATGATACACTCATCCAGTGCTCATGGCGAGTATACGGCTAATTTCTTTCTGGCTTCGTCCGGCTTCTTTTTGCCAGGAATTGAACGCATCCTGGACCTGTCGACGGGCTTTTTTAGAGGTGGCCGGTTTGTCAATTACCCCGCTGGCGATCAGGCGGGCCGTCACG
>JBPCWM010000210.1:0-3836 GCA_051009515.1 Rhizobiaceae bacterium
CCGATGAATTGCTGCTGGATGTGAATGACCTACGCGTCAATTTCACCGTATCAGGGGTGACCTCAACTGCGGTGGACGGGGTATCCTTTCAAATCAATCGCGGTGAGACGGTTGCGCTGGTTGGGGAATCCGGCTCCGGCAAAAGCGTTACCGCCCTGTCGGTCTTGAAGCTTCTGCCCTATCCATCTGCAAGTCACCCCAGCGGAGTAATTCACTTCAAGGGTGAAGACTTGCTGGATTCTGATGAAAGCGATTTGCGCCGGGTTCGAGGTGATGACATCACAATGATATTTCAGGAGCCGATGACATCACTCAATCCATTACACACGATTGAGCGTCAAATAGGTGAAATCCTTGCCCTGCATCAATCTATGAATGAGAAACAGGCGCGCGCGCGAACTTTGGAACTGCTCAATCAAGTTGGGATTCGTGAACCTGAAAAGCGACTTGGCGCCTATCCTCATCAGTTGTCGGGTGGGCAGCGTCAACGGGTAATGATTGCCATGGCTCTGGCCAATGAGCCGGAATTGCTTATTGCCGACGAGCCTACCACGGCTTTGGATGTCACGGTTCAGGCGCAGATATTGGAATTGCTCAACAAGCTGAAAAGCGAACGCGGGTTGTCCATGTTGTTCATCACCCATGATCTGGGAATTGTGCGCAAGTTTGCAGACCGCGTTTGCGTTATGACGCAGGGGAAAATTGTTGAGCAGGGACCGACCGCTGATATTTTTGAAAACCCGCAGCATGACTACACCAAACACCTGTTGGCAGCAGAGCCCAAGGGAGACCCACCAGAAGCAAATGCCGATGCACCTGTTGTGGTGGAAGGGGATGACGTCAAAGTCTGGTTTCCGATCAAAGCCGGTTTTCTGCGACGCACAGTGGATTACGTCAAAGCAGTAGACGGAATTGACCTTCAACTGCGAGCAGGCCAAACTCTGGGTGTAGTTGGTGAATCCGGTTCGGGCAAAACCACCCTAGGTCTGGCACTCACCCGCATGATTTCCTCTGAAGGCAAAATCGGATTCGTTGGCCGGGATATTGGTGCTTATTCTTTCAACGAAATGAAACCACTTCGCAGTGAAATGCAGATTGTATTCCAGGATCCTTATGGCTCACTGTCTCCACGCATGTCGATTGCCGAAATTATCGCGGAAGGCATGCATATTCATATGGCCAATATGAGCCGGGTTGAAGTGGATGATACTGTGGCCTCAGTTCTTGAGGAAGTAGGTCTCGATCCCGCAACCCGTCACAGATATCCCCATGAATTCTCTGGTGGTCAAAGGCAACGCATAGCGATTGCCCGAGCCATGGTGCTGGAACCCAAATTCGTGATGCTCGATGAGCCGACTTCGGCACTGGATATGAGCGTTCAGGCGCAAGTCGTTGAATTGTTGCTCCGGCTGCAGGAGGAGCGCAATCTGGCTTATCTTTTCATCAGTCATGATTTAAAAGTTGTGCGGGCGCTGGCCAATGATGTGATTGTCATGCGGCTGGGTAAAGTGGTGGAGCAGGGGCCGGCCACGCAGATTTTTGATGATCCGAAAACAGATTATACCAAGGCCTTGATGGCAGCTGCATTTGATTTGGAGACCGCTCCTGCCGGGGTCGTGAATCAGTGAGTGATAAAACGGATGGGAAAAAGGAAAGACCAGTCCGCGACACCCATTTGCCCGTCACCATCAAGCATCAGGAAATTGCCCATGTCGGGTTTCGACAGGTGGTCAACTATACTTACAGCGAAGTCCAGTCGGGTCTGACAGCCAGGCGGGAAATCATTAAAGGTCGTCATGCAATTGCGGTTGTAGCTCATGATCCGGAACTCGAAAAACTGGTGATGATCAGGCAATTTCGGCTTGGTGCCCAGTTGGGAACCGACCAGGGTTTTACGGTAGAATTGGCGGCCGGTCTCATTGATGAGGGCGAAGATGAAGCCACGGCAGCAAAACGTGAACTGTTAGAGGAAACAGGATTAGAGGCCAGACGGCTTGAACCCATGTGCAGGTTTCTAACCACTCCGGGTATGACAGATGAAGTGCTTCACATATTTTATGCAGAGGTCGATGCCAGCAAACTTGCCGGTGAAGCCGGTCATAGCAGCGAAAGCGAGCAAACGTTTCCTTTCCTGCTGACACTGGATGAAGCGATGGAGGCGGTGGACACGAATGCCATTTACAACGGTATTGTCATGCTGAGCCTGATGTGGTTTTCACGGAATATCGACACATATCTGGAACCCGCCTGATGACCCGATCAACTATACTTCTGGACCTGAATTGGGACAATGCGCAGGCGGTGGATGACTTCAAGGCGCTGTTTCCCGATGCGGTATTGATCAATTGGGATGATGCCAGCGATCGCGACAGGGATTTGAAACCTGTCAAATTTGCAGTGGTTTGGGGCCCTGAACTCGGATTGCTGGCAAGATGTCCGAATCTGGAAGTTGTATTTTCGGTTGGGGCCGGTGTGGATCACCTTTTTAAAGACCCGGATCTGCCGCAAACACCGATTGTTCGCTTTGTTGATCCAAACCTGACTGGCCCGATGGTAGAATGGGTGGTGCTGCAGGTCTTGATGCATATGCGCCAGCAGCGACAATATGATGAACTGCAACGCGCACATGAATGGCGCGAACTTGCACAGCCTAGCGCCCCAAAATTCAGGGTTGGGATCATGGGGTTTGGTGAACTGGGTCAGGCCTCAGCCACAGTACTCAAGTCTTTGGGATTCCAACTCAACAGCTGGTCGCGGTCACCGAAGGAAGCTGATGGTGTGAGGAGTTTCCATGGACTCGATCAGCTTGAAACATTTTTGCAGAACACAGATATTCTGATCAGCCTGCTTCCGTTGACCAACGACACACGCGGTTTGCTGAACAAGGACCTGATCAATCAACTGTCATGCAACGGACCTTTTGGAGCGCCTGTCCTGATCAACGCAGGTCGCGGTTCCAGTCAGGTGGAAGCGGATATCCTGGATGCGCTGAACGATGGGCGATTGCGCGGTGCCTCCCTCGATGTCTTTGAGGAGGAGCCGTTACCTGCTTCCAGCCCGCTATGGGATTTGGACAATCTTGTGATTACTCCGCATGCGGCAGCAATCAGTGATCCGATTGCGCTAGCGCGCCATGTCTCCCGCCAAATTGACCGCTTTGAAAATGGTGAGGAACTGGAACACCTTGTCGATCGGCAAAAGGGCTATTGATCCTGATGCTCAAGGCCGGCGAATTCTGGTGGGCTGGCCATAGAGATATCCGATGCGGGTGATTGCATCTGCAAGGGATTCCAAAGCGACGCTCATGGAATGTCCATTGGCATGGAGCAGGGTCGAATCATCCGTCATAAGGCCGACGTGGCCTTTCCAGAAAACAAGATCACCGCGCCTCAGTTTATCAGATTCCAATGGAATTTCTTCACCAATGGTCTGCGCCTGCATGTCGGAATCACGCAAGACCCGCTTGCCGCAGAGAAGATTGGCTAGACTGACCAGACCGGAACAGTCTACGCCGAAGGCACTGTTGCCGCCCCAAAGATAGGGTGTGTGCAACAGGGTTTCCGCAATGGAGACAGGATCCGGCATCCAGTTCCCAATCTGGATCAAGTGGTTTGCGATGATTGCATGGCCGCCTTCAACAATGGCGTATTCGGTTCCTCTTGTGGTCTGTTGACCGCAAATGCGCAATTTTGAACCCATGGAGCGATACCCGGAACGGGGACTTTTCAGGTCCGTATCGCTGTACAGGAAAGTTCGCGGCGCCAGCACCATGTGAGTCGCCGGTTCAAACCCGGCATCAGGTGCAGTTTCGAAATGGTCCTGTGGCACATAGCCGA
>JBPCWM010000211.1:0-2527 GCA_051009515.1 Rhizobiaceae bacterium
CTGGTAATACCGATTACTACAAGTTCATCGATAACGTGGGTTACAAGGCGGGTTCCGAGCCCGGCGGCGGGCCAAACGAAAATGATGACTTCGATGTCAAGATCGACACGGGTGATTATCTTCTCGATGCACGTCCAACCGGACTTAATAATATCAATGATGGCGTTTTACGGGGCCTTACATTGCAAAACAATGAAACCGGCGACCTGACCGTGAACACGTCAACGTTCGGCATAGGCCCCGGCAACGCGTTGTTCCAGCAGGGTCAATCAGTGTTGTTCGCGTTTGGCGATATGCAGCAAGAAGTCGGCTTTGTTCTGAACCGTTGGTCTAGCGGTGGCCCTTCTACTGAGGTGCAACTCATTATCACAATCGACGATGGACTTGGCGGAAACGACCCGCAATCTTTCCTGATCACCGTTCCGGAACCCGGTAGTGGTTTCGTGCAGATTGTTATCAACGAAGAAACCATCACAAATGCCGGCGGAACCTATTTCGAGTTCTCAGAACTCTCTATCTCGTTCCTGACGGGCGGCTTTAACCTGTCCATTGGGGATCTGAGCTACGGCGCAAATGTGATTGTTGAAGAAGCCGAATACAATTTCGACATCACCATAACAGATGGTGATGGGGATGTTTTCGGTGTCGAAGATGGACTCAATGTGTCACTGGAGGCTGTTGATGATGCCGTCGACACGGCTTTGACCGGCGCTGACGGCACACCGGACGTTATTGTTTCCGGTGAAAATGAAGATATCATCGACGGTGGAACAGGCGGTAATGATACCGTCGATTATTCCAACTCCACGAATTCCGTTAATGTCAATCTGGCGACGGCGATCGTTTCGGGAGGATATGCCGACGGAGATACCATCAAAGACATTGAAAATGTCATTGGGTCTGCCTTCAATGACACCATCACCGGAAATGGTGAAGACAATATTATCACCGGCGGACCGGGTAACGACAGTATGTTTGGTGAAGGTGGTGACGACACTTTTGTGGCGCCAAGCGTTTACAACGAAGGTGGATCTCCGGGCACCCTTGAGTTCAATCAGATTGACGGTGGTAATGGCACTGACGATACACTGGATTATGGTCACCTCTCCGGCACCCAGTTTGTCGCGCTCGATATGGAGGCAAACCCTGGCGCGACGTTACCAGGCGCAGCTCAAATCATCGATGGCATAACCACGGTTGGTGAAGATTTGTTTGTTGGTATTGAAAACGTGATCGGATCAGAGCAAAGCGATTTCATTTTTGCCGACGATAACAATAACCGGCTGGAAGGTGGTGCAGGCAACGACCAACTCGAAGGCAAGGGTGGAAATGACATCTTGATTGGTGGAACTGGCGACGACCTTCTTGTCGGCGGCATTGGCATCGACCAGATGGTTGGCGGACAGGGCAAAGATACATTTGTAATCGATGCAGATTCATTGTCTGGCTCTATCGATGACCTTATCTTTGACTATTCTGGTGCTGGCGGCGATGAAGACGTTATTGATCTAACCGCTCTGGTAGATGTTGCAGGTGGCACTGATATCGTTGCTGAAGGATATGTGTCCCTGAACCAAAATGGTTTGGTTGCCGAAGTCATCGTTGATACAGACGGAACTGCTGGCGCAGCAACACCGGCAATAGTAGCCGAACTGTTAAATTACGATATGTCGACAGATGGCGGCGTCAATATTCTCTATCAAGAAGACAGCACGCTGCCAGCAACAGGAACCGCGATAGTTTAGTCAACGATGTTCCCACGGCATTTTCCTGGTGCTTCGGCGTCAAGAAAATGCCGATTGACTTTGGTGCCCGTTGACATCAGCAAGGCTTTGTTTTTCTTATGCGCGCACTAAAGCGGCGAATATATTCGTTGGACAAAGTCAGGTACTGAACAGGAACATAAGAAACATCGGCTCTTCAGTGCCACGTGTCGCAATTAAAAACTTTTCAGTAAAGAGAATTTTTTCAATAACTTATGGTTATTTTCTAATAATTTACTTAATTTATGCAGTCAAAAATGCGGTATTTCTGATACAAATTTTAAATCAGGCATTGCCTAGCCATCTAATAATCATCAAATATTTCAGACTGATCGGCAAATTTTAGACTATAAGTGGACCAGTTAGACCACCGCTATCCAAATTAGTTGTAAGAGACGTCAAATGCTTGGCAAGCCACAGATCTGGATATTGTTGCTTCTTTGCGTGGCTATTTCATTGCCCGCGGCTGATGGCGCCTGGGCAAAGAGCAAGAAGAGCTCAGCGTCTGCAAAAGCCAACACCCAGGCTCGTTCCAAGTCCAAGGCCAAAAAACGTCCCAAGGCGACTAAACCGCGCGTAAAATCGAACTTTACCAGCTGGGACCGCGATACAACTTACGAAGGTTATCGGTGGTAAGACATACAGAAGCGTCTGACACCGTTTGGGTCAGATTATGCTGCTAACTCTCAGCGGCTTTAGCTGAGAAAATAAAAAACTTGTCTGCAATTGAAAAGTAAAGCTCTGCGCGTCGCCCCATCTGTTTG
>JBPCWM010000212.1:0-17015 GCA_051009515.1 Rhizobiaceae bacterium
GTATCTGGTATTCCATGAAGCCCTCAAGCGCCGGATTGCAAAAGCCACCTGCGAGAGTGAAGACATGATCCACGCCCTTTTCCTTCAGCGCCATTGCCAGTAATGCGCCTCCTCGGATCGGATTTGATTTGGTCATGACAGAAATCACTCCTCAGGATTTGACCGCAACTGGAGGCATGATACTGGCTCGAGATTCGCCAGCCGTGTGTGACATTGTTGCGTTGGCAAATATGACTTCATTGTTCAGATTTTCGATTTTTGAAATCCCGATTTGGGCCAAGGTGATTCCAATGTCATGCGCCATACCTTTGAACAACGCTTCAAGCCCGGCTTGATTGTCCGCACCCAATGCAAACAGCGGGGCACGACCCAGCATGACAAAATCTGCCCCAAGCGCCAGCGCCTTGACCACATCCTCCCCGTTGCGTACCCCCCCGTCAAACAGCAGTGGGTAGTTTGGGCCAACGGCCCTGCGTATCAGGGGCAGGAGCTGAATGGCGGGCGGGGCACTGTCGAGTTGGCGCGCTCCATGGTTCGACACGTAAATGGCATCGGCTCCAAATTCGCAAATCTTTGTTGCGTCTTCAGGGCATGTCACCCCTTTGACGATCAGCTTTCCAGGCCAGCGCTCACGAATTAGTTTGAGGAATTCCCAGTCTGCACCGGCTCGACTCGCACCGCGATCGAATTTTCCATTAGAACTACCATCTGGAAAATTGCGCGGCCCGGGCACACCTGCAATCAGGGTCGAAAGCGACCAGCGCGGATGAAGGGCAAAGTCCCAGAATGCCCGCGCAGAAAACGTGAATGGAACATGAAATCCATTGCGCAGATCTCTCAAACGTCGCGATACCTTTGGTACGTCGACCGTCAGAACCAGAGTGCCATATCCGGCTTTCAACGCCCGATCGACCACAGAAAGGGATGCTTCGGTAGAATGGCCAAAATAGAGTTGGAACCATGCCTGATCTCCGGCCCAGCTCCTCATATCTTCCATTGAACTGGATCCGGCAGATGACAGACAGACCGGGAAGTTCATCGCATGCGCAGTTTTGGCCATGTGCCGATCAGCATGGGGGCAGACCAGATTGCACATGCCCATTGGCGCAATTCCAAAAGGAACATCATAGGTTCGGTCAAGAAGTTTCGTGGTCAAGCTTTGGCTTGACACGTTGGTCATGACTCGCGGCCGAAGCATGATTTCATCAAAACTCGCCTGGTTGCGCGCAGCACCTGTTTCCCGCCCGGCTGCTCCGTCAACAAAATCAAATACCAGTCGTGGCAGGCGGCGCCAGGCCAACCCTCGTGCGTCTTCGGTCGAATAAATGCGGCTTGAACGGCGTGAGCGGATTGGCATTTTTGAGAAGGTGGGCCCTGATGCAGTTTTTGGTCGCACATTCCGTAAATGCCGGTCAAAATCTGCCGGATCGGTACACAACCGTTGGTCATCTACAAGCATAGTACAAGTTTGATTACTCTGCCAGCAACCTGTGATACAGTTTTCAGGGTTGGATGGCCAAGAGTTTTGTTGCGGCTATAAGCATATTTATTGAGGTTGCTGGTCTTGCCGCACACGCCGTTCCCGCCAGATCATATAGATCCCCGATGCGATGACCAGCGCTGCCCCGATCAACATCAGACGACCCGGTCTTTCATCAAATATTACTATGCCCAGGACCAGCAGAAATATGATGCGCGAATAGCGAAATGGCGTGACAATTGATACTTCTGACATTCGCAGTGAAGCGATCAGGAACATGTATCCAATAGACCCCAGTCCAACGACAGAGACCATGAGCGTCCAGTTCATTTGCGGTGGGATTATGGGCAGCCCTTCCAGTCTTACCCAGGCAAAAGCTGCAGGAATCGTTGCCAGCATTGTATAGCTGGCCAGGCTGGTTGACGGGATGCCGGCTGGTATCATGCGGGTGGAGAGGTCACGCACAGAAAGCGCTACCATAGCCAGCACCGCCCACAGAACCGAATTGTCAAACCCCTGACTGCCGGGCTGTATGATCAGCAATACGCCGACGAATCCAACTGCAATGGCGCTCCACCGGCGCCAACTTACCTTCTCTCCAAGAAAGATCACGGCGGCGACCGCAACAAGAATGGGTGTGGCCTGAGTTACCGCACCAACGATGGACAGGGGAACAAGCGAAAGCGCCATGACCATGCCCATCATGCCACTGATTTCGGCAAGATAGCGTATCAGCAAGATCGGAGCGAAGGCTGTTTTGTCGAGCAATCTGTCATTTTGATATAGACCCATGGCGAGAAACACCAACAGGCTGCCACCAATCATGAGCAGAAACACCTGAGCGGGTGCTACCGTCCCAGTGGCGACTTTGATCATAGTATCGGCAAGAGCAAATCCAGCCATCGAAATCAGCATATAGATTATGCCGCGCAGATTTCCCTCATGCTTCACGCTGATCCTGCGCTCCTGTCAATACTATGGGAGCCATAGCCTGAGCGGCCATAAGGGGATAGCCCCATTCTGCATAATGTTTCAGCCAAGTGTTCCCTGGTCTCGCAATTATAAAGTTTTCTGCGGCCCTTTGCCTATTCTGGGGTGGAATCGAGGTCCATCAGATACGGCCAAGCAGACGACTATCTCATCACTGCGCGGCGCATCCCCAACCATGAGCGTCATCGTGTCAATGTGATCGAACGACCATGCTTCATCCTTGTGTCCAAGGGGCAGGTCAATGGAGTCTCCAAGGGGTGTGAGTTTGACATTGGACGGGATGAGAGATGCGCCGCCACCCACAGCTTTGCGCATGGGTGCGCCGAGCTTTGGGTGAACGAGAGCTGCACCATGCTCCATTGCGCCTGAAGTGCCGACCATAGCCGCCTTGCCGTAACCGACCGGAGGGTTTGGCAACAGATCGACGATTTGCTGGGCCAGATCATCTCCTACTTGCGCTCCTACAGAAAACAAGCTGGACAGATCGTCCTGATCTGTATCGGCACCAGAAGCGGAAAAAGGATTTGCGATCACAACCAGCGCCGCGACCCTGTTGACTGGATCACATGGTCGCCCCAGTTCATCGCCGGTTGTAGTTTCCTTGATGATCAAAGTCTTGCGGATAATCATGATTTTCTCTCGGCACTAAGTCTTAGAAGTAAAGCTGCCACAGGCAGTTCGAACTGGCTACGAAAAAGTAACCATGTTCATCAACCTCAAATAGAACCTTTGGCATCAAGATGGCTCAGGGAAATGTAGCAAATATTTGCAGGCAACAACGCGTGGGGTGGTGAAAAACCATGACGATCATCAATCGGTTTTTAAGGGACGACAACGGAGCCACAGCAATAGAATATGCATTGGCAGCCGCACTTGTCTCCATTATTGCAATAATCGGCATGGGAGGAACGGGTGAAGAGGTCAACAATCTATACACCAGTGTTGAAGGTGCCGTAGACAGCGCATCGAGCCAATAGACCTGATGTGTATTCATCAATTCCTGGTACTGGGTTGGTCAACTTAGCCAGATGCGGATGAACAGACCTATCCCGGACAGTAACATGAGAATGATCAGCATGCGTCTGAAGAGACTATCGCTGATCCGCCGGTAAATCTGGATACCGCACAGTGTGCCGATTGCTGTTGCAGGGAAGGCGAACAACAGAAACTTGAGCGTAACAATCGTATATCCGCCCTGCAACCAGGCACCCGCAATTGCAACGCCCAGTATGGTCATGTTGAACGGCTGAAGGATGCCCCGCGTCTTGTTTTTTTCCCAGGGTCGCATGGAAAGCCACATTGTCGGCAGCGCGCCGCTGAGACCTGCCATTCCCCCGAGAACACCTGCAATCAGACCAACGCACCTGTCAACAATCGGGTGGTCCCCATCAACCTTTGGCAAGGCAGAACGCAGACTAAAAAAAGCTCCATAGGCAAACATAAATATAGCAACCAATAGCATCATGACCTGCGAACTGATGATGGCCAAAAAATATGTTCCCAGGGGGATGCCAACCAGCGCAGGAATGAGGAAGCGCAGAAGCAGGCGCGGTTGAATGTGGTTCCAGACCAGTCGCAAACCGGGTAGTCCACTGATAACTGACGTGGCCAATACGATGGCTACAGCCTGCAGGGGTGACATGATCTGCAACCACCAGCCCAGGGCAAACAGGGCGGTGCCAAACCCAGCCAAGCCATTGACAAATCCTCCCATGAAGGCGCCCAAGCTCAGCAAGATGAATATATCAAGGGGCAGTTTTACTCTCCACAACTGACTTGCAGTCGCTCGGTTCTACTATTGTGCCAGATGACAGGCTACCCTTGTGGTACCGAGCTCGCGTATTGCGGGTCGCTCTACTTTACACCGATCCGTCGCGATGGGGCAGCGTGGATGGAATACACATCCCGGTGGCGGATTGATAGGGTCAGGAATTTCCCCTTCCGGGAGTTCCTGGCTTCGGTCAAAACCATCAAGCTTGGGTGCAGCATCGAGCAACATGCGTGTATAGGGGTGGCGAGGGGTGTCAAACAACCGATCACGGGGCGCTTCTTCGACCAACTGGCCCAGATAGAGTACACCAACCTTGTCCGCCATATGGCGGACAACGGTCAGATCGTGACTGATAAACAGATAAGTGAGACCAAATTCATCCTTGAGATCACTCATCAGGTTCAACACCTGTGCCTGAACCGATACGTCCAGCGCAGATGTTGGCTCGTCACAAACGATCAGCCTGGGGCCTGAGGCCAGCGCTCGGGCAATGCAAATGCGTTGTCTTTGACCACCGGAAAATTCGTGCGGATATTTATTAGCGTCCAGCGAAGACAGCCCGACCTGTTCCAGTAACCGCTCCGCAAGACCAGTCACATCGCCGGAACGCGATGCAACAGGCTCCACGATAATGTCGCGCACGCGCCATCTTGGATTGAGGCTGGCAAACGGATCCTGAAAGATCATCTGGATATCCTGTCGGACTCGGTCGACCTCAACAGAGTCTTTTGATTCAAACAGGTTCACGCCTTCGATCTCAACCGTTCCGGCAGAAGGAGGCAACAGCCCAACTACCATTTTCCCAATAGTAGATTTTCCCGAGCCGCTTTCTCCTACCAATGCGTAGACGGTTTTTTCCTCTATCGACAGGCTCACACCATTGACGGCTGTTAGCAGTGCCTTTGGAAGGCGTTCAATCAGCCTGTTCAACCACGGTTTGGAAACATCGAATATCCGTGAGAGATTTTGAATGTCAATAAGGTTTTTCATCGCGGCTCGACTCCCCCGAACCAGCACGCCGCGCGACCCTCATGGGCTTGCAAATCAGGTGCCGGGTTATTCCGGCACACCGGCTGAGACCGAGTACATCTCGGGTTAAAGGCACAGCCATCGGGCAAGGCATCGAGTCGCGGCATGGCACCGTCAATTTGATGTAGACGCTTCTGGCCCATGGAGGCCAGTGGAGTGGATCCCATCAGGCCAATTGTATAGGGGTGTTGTGGGTGTGTCAGCACATCACGCGCGGTCCCAAGCTCGGCCATGCGTCCGGCATAAAGAACGGCTACCCTGTCAGCGGTTTCGGCAATCACACCCATGTCATGAGTGATCAGCATGACAGATGTTCCACGATCACGGCACAATCGTTTCAGTAGTGCAATGATCTGTGCCTGAACCGAGACGTCGAGGGCAGTCGTCGGTTCGTCTGCAATGATCAAAGAAGGTTCTGCGCACAAGGCAAGCGCAATTACAACCCGTTGGCGCATGCCACCTGAAAACTGATGCGGATAGGCATCCATGCGTTGCTCAGCTGCGGGAATGCCGACTTCTTTCAGGCCTTCGATTGCCCTTTGCCTTGCCTGCGATGCCGACACATCAAGATGCGCCTGAATGGTTTCAATCAATTGATCACCGATGGTCAGCAATGGATTTAGTGAAGTCAGTGGGTCCTGAAACACCATGCCGATTTGTTTGCCTCGAATGCGCCGCAAAGCTTCTCCCTGCAACTGATCTATTCTGTTTCCGTGCAGCAGAATTTCACCGTCCGTGATGCGTGCAGGCCTGTCGAGAAGACCAATCACGGCATTGCCGGTCATGGATTTTCCGGCTCCGGATTCCCCGACCATGCCGAGAATTTCACCCTGTGCGAGGTCAAAACTTATGCCGTTGACGGGACGCAACACTGCGCTGCGGGTCGGAATTTCAACCACCAGATTACGGACTGAAAGGACGGGTTCACTCATCAACGCAACTTCGGATTGAGCGCATCGCGCAGCCAGTCGCCCAGCAGATTGACCGACAGGGCAAGCGCCAGAAGCGTGATGGCAGGAAACAGGATAATCCACCACTCACCGGAAAACAGATAACCCTGACCGATGCGGATCAAGGTCCCCAGTGATGGCTGGGTAGGCGGCGCACCGACGCCCAAAAAGGAAAGCGTGGCTTCCGCGATAATGGCTAAAGCAAGCGATATGGTTGCAATTACCAATACCGGTGAAAGCACATTGGGCAAAATATGTTTCAGCATGATCGCGCCCGGTCGCCTGCCAATCAGGCGGGCAGCCTGGACATACTCTTTGTTTTTTTCCACCAGCGTTGCACCTCGCACCACTCTTGCAAATTGCACCCAATCGGAGAGACCAATTGCGATGATCAAAACCCATATGGCCATTTCATCGCGCATATCCACGGGTGTGATTCCCTTTGCAATGCCAAAGATTAGCATGGCGATCAGGATTGCAGGAAAGGTAAGCTGAACATCTGCAACACGCATGATGGCAGTCTCGGTCCAACCCCCGACATAACCGGCAAGCAGCCCGAGACTGACTCCCAGAACCAAGGCAAAAAGGACCGCTGTGAATCCAACGAACAGCGATATGCGCATACCATACAGAATGGTAGAGAACACATCGCGTCCCTGATCGTCAGTGCCCAACCAGAATACATCACCCGTAAATGCATTGGGTTCCATGGGTTTGGAGAATCCGTTCATCAGGTTGAGTGATGAAGGATCAAACGGATTATGGGGAGCCACCAATGGTGCAAAAACCGCTGCCAACACAAGCACCATGACCATCGCCAGCGAAATGACCGCGACTGGAGAGCGGCGGAAGGACCAGGCGAAGTCCGACTGCCATGCGTGTGAAATGCGTTCCATGATCATCCCTCCGTCACTGTTCGATCGACCCGAAGACGTGGGTCAATGGCGAAATAGAGCAGGTCAACGATCAGATTGATGGCCACAAACATGACCGAAATCAGCATCAAATAGGCGGCCATGACGGGGATATCGACAAACTGGATAGCATTGATGAAAAGCAAACCGACGCCCGGCCACTGGAACACAGTCTCGGTGATAATGGCAAAAGCAATGATGGATCCAAGTTGCAGCCCGGTGACGGTGATTACCGGAACGAGAGTGTTTTTCAGTGCATGTTGAAAATTGATCACACGCTCACGCAATCCGCGAGCACGCGCAAAGCGAATATATTCAGCGCGCAGGACTTCCAGCATTTCGGAGCGTACAAGGCGCATGATCAGGGTCATCTGATACAGGCCAAGAGTAATCGAAGGCAGGATCAGTGCCTTAAGACCGGAAGACGTCAAAAAGCCCGTGCTCCAACCACCAATATTCACGGTCTCGCCCCGCCCGAAACTGGGCAACCACCCAAGTTCCACCGCAAACAGATAGATCAGCAGGATGCCGATCAGAAATGTTGGCAATGATACGCCAATCAGCGAGACCGTCATGATGGTATTAGCCAGAATTCCATTCTTGCGGATGGCTGTGAATACACCCAGTCCAACCCCCAGTACCATCGCAAACAGACCGGAGACTGCAGCAAGCTCCAACGTTGCTGGAGCCCGTTCCAGCAAGATATCCGCGACTGGCCGGCCCTGGCGATAGGAGATCCCCAGATTGCCGGTCACTGCATTGGTCAGGAAACGGCTATATTGCACGAGGAATGGCTGATCCAGCCCCAATTCGCCGCGCAACCGTTCAATATCGGCATCGGTCCGTTCCTGCCCCAACATGTTGTCGATCGGGTCACCAACAAAGCGGAACATGGAGAAGGCCACAAGCCCGACCACCAGTAAAACCACGATCGACTGGAATATCCGACGGATAGAGTAAGCTAACATTCAGGTTCTACCGGTCAAGTTTCTATCACCGTCTTATTTTACGGTGACCCAACGCAGGATGAAGAAATTGTCCGGGCGCTGAGTAAGCTCGACATTGCTTCGCGTTCCCCAGACCAGCGGCTGCACATAGAGGGGCACATAGGCTACCTCGTCCTGAATGATCTTCGCGGCTTCATCCAGCATGGCCTGACGTTTGGTCGGATCAATTTCGGACTGAATGGGTGCCAACATGTCATCAATGCGGGCGTTAGAGAAATCTCCAAAGTTCCAGCTGCCAAGCTTCTTTTCAGCGTTGGGCGTGTGAACCAGAAAGCGTATTGGGTGTTCAGCATCAAATGTGCCAGGTGACCAGCCCAGAAGATACATGTCAAATGCATCCTTGCGAAGCTCGGGCCAGTAGTTGCGCACTGGCATAGCGTCCAACTCAGCTTTCACCCCGACCTGGGCCAACATGGAAACGACAGCCTGGCAAACTGCTTCGTCGTTGAGGTAGCGGTCATTAGGGCATTTCAGGCCAAAAGAAAAACCGTCAGGGTAGCCTGCCTCTGCGAGCAGAGCTTTGGCTGCTGCCACGTCAAAGGGGGGACGGGCCGCATTGGTTTTTGAATAACCGCTCATGGCCGGGCTGACCAGTTGTGAGGCGGGTTCGGCATTGCCGCGCATGATTGTTGCCAGAATGGCATCAACATTGACCGCTTGCGCCACGGCCTTCCTGACCCGGAAATCGCGAAACGGATTTGGCTTGCCCTCATCGGCACCAAATTTTAGCTTTTCAGCCTGATGTGGGAAACCGAGCATTATGACACGGGCTTCAATGCCCTGGACAATATTGAGGTCGCCATTCTGTTTCAGGCGTGCCGCATCCTGAATGGGCACAGGGTTGATCATGTCAACATTACCCGACAGTAATGCAGCCACCGCGGTAGCGGAATTCTGAATGGGAGTAAATTCTGCGCGCGTGATATTATGTTGAGCGGTACCCCACCAATTTTCATAAGGAGTGAGCACGGTTTTCAAACCCGGCTGCCGCTCGCTCAGTTGAAAGGCGGCCGTGCCGTTTGCATTTAGGGTTGCGTGGTTTTCACTGTCCTTTGATGGCCGGGCAGCACCGTTACTCTCAGCCCAGCCCTTGTCCATGATCATGAAATTGGCAATGGAACTCGGGAATAGAGGGTTGGGCACCTTTGTCATGAAATCTATCGTGTGGGCATCCACGACCTTGACTTCAGATACGGGTGCAAACCAGGAAGCGGTATCTGCCGAATCACTGGATGCGCGTTCATAGGAGAACATAACGTCTTCAGAATCAAAATCTGCACCATCATGGAATTTTACACCTTTGCGCAAATGAAAGCGCCAGCCCTTGCCTCCCAGGGCTTCCCAACGCTCTGCCAACGCGCCTTCGACTTCCATCGTCTTGCTACGGCGCACCAGACCTTCATAGACATTGTTGAGAAATCCCAAAACTGGAGCCGAGTTCACGGCATGGGGATCCATCGTCTGCGGATCAGTAGTTGAGGCCCATTTAAACGTATTGGCCTGCGCGACGCTGCAGCTCAAAGCCAGCCCAAAGGCCATTAGTGTGGATTTAGACAATGTCATGTTGGTCTCCCGGTTACGGGTCACCTCAATGAGTAGGCCCCGAGCAATAGATTGGCAAACTGGCGGCCTTAATGAAGCCGCCAGTTTTTTTTAGTTCTTTTTAAAATATTTGATCTTGGCCGTATCG
Organism: Rhizobiaceae bacterium; assembly: GCA_051009515.1. Lineage (GTDB taxonomy): Bacteria > Pseudomonadota > Alphaproteobacteria > Rhizobiales > Rhizobiaceae > Pseudahrensia. The sequence continues at coordinate 9,832 of JBPCWM010000212.1, forward strand.
TCTGGTGCCACGATGGTTTCAACCTTGTCGGACATCCCCCAGTTCAATACCTGGTGGTGAATCGGGATATACAGATGATCGGCCTGCACGGTTTTCCAGATATCGGAAATCATGCCATTTCGTTTCTCGAGATTGGTTTCAGAAGCCAGTGCTTCAATCACCTTGTCGAGTTCAGGGTTGGTGTAGCGTGTCGCATTCCAGGACCCGTATTTCTCGCCCTTGGTATGGGCAAGGAAATTGAAAATATATTCTGAATCGTAGGTTGGAACACCCCAGCCAAGCATGTAAAAATCCGTTTCCAGATTGCTCAAGAGCGGGAAGTGCTGGGCCTTTGGCTTGGCATCAAGCTGCACGGTAATTCCGATCTGTGCCAACATGCCAACTGCAGCCTGACAAATGGCTTCATCGTTGATGTAGCGGTCATTGGGGCAATCCAGCCGAATCGAAAAGCCATCTCCGTAGCCCGCTTCAGACATCAGGGCCTTGGCCTTTTCCAGATCGGTGGCAGGCACCGCATCCAGTTCCTTTGTCCAGCCATTGACGAAAGGCGGGGATATGACACCGGCTGGAATGGATTGATCCCGCATTACAACTTTCTTGATCGCTTCGCGGTTGATTGCCATGTTCATGGCCATGCGGACCCGTTTGTCAGCCAGCGGGTTTTTACCCTCCACATTGTCAGCCTTCAAATCAGCATCGCCCTGATTCATGCCAAAGAAAATGACGCGGTTCTGCGGAGCAGTTTTAACCTGCAAACCGTCTGCCGCTGCAACCCGCTGTAAATCCTGCACCGGTACATCCTGAATAAAGTCGACCTCGCCGGACAGCAGTGCTGCAACACGGGTCGCCTGATTTTGAATAGGCGTATAGATAATGTCTGTATAGTGCATTGGGAATTCACCCTTGCCCCAATAGTCATTATTTATGGTCATCACCGTTTTAGCGTCAGGTTCGCGGCTCACCAGTTTGTAAGGGCCGGTTCCGTTGGCATTACGGGCGGCATAGGTTTCTTCACCACCTTCATAGTCCTGAACCTTGGTGACATTGTTTTTCTCAGACCATTGCTTGTCCATCATGAACAGATTGGTCAGATTGTTTGGCATGATTGGATTTGGGCCATTTGTTTCAATAATCAGGCCATACTTGCCGTCAGTACGCACATCTTTCACAGACGCCAGCAGTTCCTTGTAGTCAGAATCCTTGGTCATGGCGCGTTTCAGCGAGAACACGGCATCTTCGCTATCAAACTCGGCACCGTCATGGAATTTGACACCTTCGCGCAGCTTGAAAGTCCATGCATTGGGATTGTCCGCCGAAGGGCCCCATTCGGTGGCCAGAGCAGGCACGATTGCACCGGTCATATCCCGCATGACAAGCGGTTCCATCATTTGATGCGCAAGCGCTGACGTTGGCCCTTCATTCTGCGCATGAGGGTCCAGTGTTAGCGAGTCGCCTGCACGGGCCCAACGCAAGGTTTCGGCGCTTGCAATGCCGGTGGCTCCCACCAGAAATGAAGTGGCGAGCAAAGTGTGAAGTATTTTCATGTTTATTCTCCCAAACACACAAACAAACTTTCATGCTGCCAGCATATGGGTCACACGTCCAGTTTCCATTGTTATATTAGTCGCCGCAGGACGGGAATAAATTACTGCTCCACAGCCAAAACGGCAACGCAATCACCTACCTGAACCAGGCCCGGAAAATGCCTGGCGATCACGATGCCTTCGCGGTTCGCACCAATATCGTGTGGCGGTTCGCCCGTTCTGTTTGTCGACCAGATTCGGGCAAGGACATCCCCGGCCTGCACCAATGACCCCGGGCTGGTGCAGAACTCCAGAAGTCCTGCTTCCTCGGCAAAGTGAAAACAGGTGCTGTCCGGCTGGTGCAGCAAGCGGGTAGGGGCAAGGACCGGCTCGGTGTTCAAAATACCGCAGTGAGCGAGAAAATTGCGCAATCCCCGACGCGCAATGACATTGGTTTCTGCACTGTTTGTGCCGCCTCCGCGCAGTTCGGTGGTCACGAAGGTTTTTCCGGCAGCTTCGGCAGCATCATCATACATGCCTGCACTTTCGATTTCCCGCATGGCCAGACTGAAGGGAGCGCCAAAGGCATCCCGAGCGGTTGCACAACGCGCTTCCTGTTCTTTGTCATCCAAAATGTGACTGGCTGCGAGTGGCAGGAAATCGAGTGTCTTTCCACCAGAATGGAAGTCCAAAACACAATCAGCCATTGCGAGTAATGTATGTTGAAAATAGTCGGCTATTTTCTCGCTGATGGTCCCTTCGGGGCGTCCTGGAAACAGGCGATTCATATTGCCCCCATCAACCGGCGATGTGCGTTGGCCTGCCAGAAATGCCGGATAATTCATGAAGGGAATCACAATCACGCTGCCGGAGACATCATCCAGGTTCACAGTGTTGCACCAATCAACTATTGCCAGTGGTCCTTCGTATTCATCACCGTGATTTCCCCCGGTGACCAGCGCGGTCGGCCCGTTTCCTTTTCGCACAACACAGATCGGGATTCGCAACGTGCCCCATGCGCTGTCATCCCGGCTCCATGGCAAGCAAAGATGACCGTGATGAATACCGTTACGGTCAAACGGAATCGTGGATACTATGGGGTTTGCCCGTCTGTTCATTTGACAAACAACTCCCGGGGTGTGGAACACAAGCAGTCTGCCCCGGATTTAGTGACCACGAATGGTTCGGTAATTTCGATGCCTCCATCGTCCAGCCACAGGGCGGGCATGAAATGAAATGTCATGCCTGCTTCCAACACTGTTTCATCATTTGATCGTAACGACATTGTGCGCTCCCCCCAATCCGGCGGATAGGACACCCCAATCGCATAACCACATCGGCTGTCCTTTTCAAAACCCAGCCTGTTGAGTGTCTTGTTGAAAGCATTGGCCACGTCAGCGCATCTGTTGCCCGGTTTAGCCTGTTCGAGTCCGGCCACTGTAGCTTCCAGAACCGCCTGTTCAGCATCGCGGTATTTTTGTGGAGGCTTGCCGAGAAACAGGGTGCGGGATTGCGGGCATTGATAACGATTATGGGCTCCTGCAATCTCAAAGAACGTCGCTTCTCCTTTGACCATGGGTTTGTCATCCCATGTTAAATGCGGGGCGGTCGCATCCATGCCGGATGGCGCCATCGGTACGATTGCGGGATAATCCCCCCAATACCCGTTAACGCCTTCAATCCCGGCCTTGTAGATTTCGGCAACCAGTAAGTTCTTTTTCAACCCTGGCTCTGCCGTCTCAAGAATCCTGGCATGCATGTGTTCGACTATCTTCGCAGCTCGTTTCATGTATTCGATTTCTGTTTCACTCTTGATGGCACGGCACCAGTTGATCAGCCCCGTGGCATCACCAAGCGATGGCAAACCGGTCAGCAATACTTCATGGGCTTTGGCTGAGTAATAATAATTGTCGAGTTCCACCGCAGTTTTCAGCCGGGTTAAATTGCGATCCTGAAGCAGGCAGATCAAATCTTCCATAGGATGCGCGTCAGGGTTTTGCACATAGTGGTCGGCATAGCCTGCAACATTGTCGCCATCCATCCAGACCGTCCGCATTGCCCCGGCTGCATCCATTGCGCGTCCCCACCAGACCGGCTCTCCCTCCAGCGGAACGACCACGGCCTGATGCACATAAAACGACCAGCCGTCATAGCCGGTCAACCAGTTCATATTGGAAGGGTCAGAAACGATCACACATTCCAGATCGTTCGTCTGCATCGCCGAACGGGTCTTGCTGAGACGACGTTGGAATTCTTCGGAAGTGAAACGTAAGTTTGGGCTCATGGGGCGCTATTGGGTGATCAAAATTATGGCCTGTTCAGCCTAGTCTCAACATGGGCCCGCTGTCATCAACAAACCCATGTCAAGGTAACACTCTGCCAGAGCTGCTGCTGTGACCCGAGCCTGTGCTCATTGAATTCAACGATCTGGTCGCCAGCTCAATATCCGCTTGGCAGTTGACTTGAGTTGGACGAGACGTCTTTTAGACCTCACAACACGTTGCAATTGGGCGTAGGCATTGGGACGCAGTGCAACTGCAATATTGGTCATTGGAATGCGATCAGACCAGACACGGTTCATCATGTCGTGATTTTGTGCAGCCAGGCTGTCGGCCTCGATGAAAGACTTGCGTTGCAACAGCGTTTGTGTAGCTTTGACCATGACCTGCATGCCTGGTGAATAAGCGAACAGTTTTTCATCAAAGGCCATTTTCCAGGATACAAGTCGGCCTTTGCGGCCAAAAAAGATGAGCGAGGCGATTGGCCGGCCATCCAGCTTGAGGGAATGAATTTCGCAGCTTGAGCTTGCGGCCAGTCCTGCAACGATCTGACGTGAGAAAGCAGCAATGTTCTTTTGATTGTAGAGTGCGGTTCCGCGTCGACCCTTCCAGCCCGACATTTCAAGGGTTACAAAACCTTCGATGGCATTGAGTATGGCAGTTTCGGTGCGGGCACATTCGAATTCGGTTTTCCCGATTTCATTAAGTTTTTTGAGCTGTCTGGCCAGTTCCCGCATGCGCTTCTTGTTCAAGATTGGTTCGCCGGAAGAAGCCTGGTCTGGATATGCAACAAGAGCTGCTCGATCAAAGGCGTGAATATTCTCGCTCACAAGTCCGAGATTGCTTATTGCGTTTTCAAGAACGGCAAAAAATTTACTGTCCTGTCGCTGCCAGATGAAATCGATCACGCCGGGCAGTTTCAATTCTGGATCACCTAAAAGTCGCAACAATGTTTCTGCGGCCTCCCCCGCACAGCCGCGGTCAATCAGTGGCGTGCCAAGTGGCATGTAGTCATTGGCAAGCGGTTGTAGAACCAGCCGTGCCGGAAAGCCGACCTTGTTCAAACTCACTGGCATGAAGAGGCGTAGTTTTCTGCCCTTGCCAGTGGATTCCCAGAGGCAAAGCATCCACATTCCATGAGGCGCCAGCACTGATGTCAGTCTCGGCCAAGCCGCTTTCACGGCGCTGGCTTCAAAAAATATGTTGTGGTCGAGCGACCGCCGGGCCAGAGCTTCAATGTCTTCAACCAGCCGGGTAAGGCCGAAAGCAGGAACCATTTCCAGCTCCCAAAGATGGGATGTCATTCCTGTGCAGTTTGCACGCAATGTGGGCATGCGCTTGACTGCTCGCCTTTCCAATACACCACCAAGTCCGTTGGATTTTCGGCTGGATTGCGCAATTACGGTTTCAAAGACACCCATATTACACCTCCACCCTTGCAGTCGCGCTGGACAGGGATGGAGGCTTGGCCAGCACGAACATGTGAATACCCAGTCTGCGTAAAGTCAGCGAGTAGAGTGCACCGGCCTCAAAACCCATTGCAAGCGTAGTAGCCACTGCCGCACCATAGAGCCCGAATTTGGGGATCAGCATAATGTTCAGGAGAATATTTAAGAAAAGCGTCAGACCATACACCAAAGCACACACATTTTGGTTGCCCGACATGGTCAGGACACTTTCCGCTGGGCCGATGCTTGCGCGGGCCAAGATGCCCAGCACCAGAATGAACATGAGAGGATAGCCATCAACAAATTCCGATCCGAACATGGAAAGCAGCAAATGTCCTGACATGAGTACCAGTGCAGCCATCAAAAGAGAGGGCCAGAAGGTCCACTTTGTGGAATCGTGAACGAAGGACTCAAACTGTTCATTGGCACCAGCAGAATAATATTGAGAATAGCGATGAGCCACCCCGGCTCTGATTGCGAAATATACAAAATGCACAAGTGCCAGTGTCTTGGCCGCGGCAAAGTATATGCCCACGTCCTTTGGTGGCAGATAAATTCCGACCAGCATGATGTCCACGCTGGTAAACAGGACATACGACGCTTCTACGAGAAAAATAGGTACGGCAACAACTGTCCATGATCTTAGGGAGATCTTTCGGCTCCCGGGATTGACTTCCCGCCGCACGCGCCGGTTCATCAGGAGCAACTGGATCATGGTGGTTAGCCATGTGGCAGCAATCGACGCAATCACGGCCGTGGTTGCACTGGCCTCCATTCCCATTTGCAGTGCAGCTATCATGAATACGAGAATGAGAACCGGGCGATAAATATAGGTTGGAGAGAACGCAAGGTCTGACCAGTTGAAGGCACGGGCAATACCATTTTGCGAATCACCAAGAGCCAACATTGGAAGGCAGAATGTGGCCAGGAGAACCGGGACACTGTAGATTGCGGGAATAAGCTCCCCCAGTGCAAGGGCGGCCAAAACGCCTAGTAGGGCGATGATCGTGGAACTGGTTACAACAAAACCGCGAGCCCCAAATATGATACCGCGCAAGGAGTCCTCATCTCCCTTAACACGGTATTGGGGAATAAACTTCACGCTGGCAGATGGAAATCCAAGGCAGGAAAGGTTGCCCAGGATCACCGCAGCGACCCAGACCCAGACAAAGGCTCCGTATTCATTGCTTCCCAACCAGCGCGCCATGAGCACCTGGCTTAAAAATGCGATCAATGCACTAACGATCCGAATGCAAAATGCGATTAATGCCATGCGAAGAGACTGTGCGCGTTCGTCTTGACCGGTGAGCACTGCATCTATGGCGACGAATCCCTGGTCGAGCTGTGATTCCCATTTTTCATGCAGAAATGCTGGCACCAATGGGCGCAAAAATTCAGAAGGTTTTTTGTTTTTGAACATGCGGGGCGGCGTCCACAGAATTCCACAATGATTGTCTACGTGAATTTTGGACGATTTCATTTAAGATTTTATTGGAATCCCACCGATGAAAATTTGGTTTCGGTTAAGGAAACTCTAACCAGCAAATCCGTCGTTATCCAAGAACGCCTGTTCTTCTGCGGTGGTGTGGCGTCCCAGTACTGCATTGCGATGCGGGAAACGGCCAAATTTCTCAATAATTTCCATATGCTCAATGGCTGACTTGACGCCCAATTCATTGTTAATTCTGGTCATTTCCTGCAAACAAAGTTTCTGACTTTCAAGGTCTTCACAATGCATGAGGGGCAGATAACAAAAATTCTCAATTTCCTGTGGCATCAAGCAATTGGCCCCGGACTCGATTTGCTGCCGAGCGAGTTCTGCGCATTTTTCATCTTGTGCAAAGGCTTTGGGATTGTTTCGGAACAGATTTCGGGAAAACTGGTCCAGCACGAGTATCAGCGCGAGCGCACTGTCGGGCTGGTCGGTCCAGTGA
>JBPCWM010000213.1:0-8302 GCA_051009515.1 Rhizobiaceae bacterium
GCCAGCGCCCAGAAATGGGGCGGTGTCCAAATGAATATGATTGCAAACAGGGCAATGCTTTCAAGGCTGACTGTCCCGGTCACACAAGCCCAACCCAGCATTGGAGGAAATGCGCCTGCGGCGCCTCCAATCACAATATTCTGTGGAGTCGAACGCTTCAGCCACATTGTATAGATAACGGCATAGAAAAAGATCGTGAAGGCCAGAATGGCTCCGGCCACCCAATTGACCAAAAGGCCGAGAACCGCGACCGAAAACACAGACAGAACCATGCCGAAATTCAGCGCCTGATTGCCAGTTACGTGACCAGCCGGAATAGGTCGATTGGCCGTGCGCGACATGACGGCATCAATATCGGCATCATACCACATGTTAAGTGCCCCGGACGCACCGGCACCGATCGCAATTGCCAAGATAGCGACCACCGCAAGAACGGGATCGAGTGTTCCGGGTGCCAAAAGCATGCCGGTCAACGCCGTAAAAACTACAAGGCGCATGACCCGCGGTTTCATCAGGGCGAAATAGTCGCCGGGCATTGCCAGCGATATTTCATTGTCCATATGGTCGTTAACTGACATGTTGGTTTTCCAAATGGCGCATCACCAGCGCCGTGAAGTGGAGCACCGCGCGCTTTTGTAAGCCCGATGCTCCAATTATCTTTACCTTATTTGACGCGTGGCAGTTGTTCCCACTGGTGGAATGGTGGCGGTGATGGCAATTGCCATTCCAGTGTGGTTGCGCCTTCACCCCAGGGGTTCGCCGCGGCCTCACGCTTCTTGGAGAAAGCCTCGAAGATAATGTAGAGGAAGATCAACACGCCGAAGGCAGAAATGTAGGACCCGATGGAGGACACATAGTTCCATCCTGCAAAGGCATCAGGATAGTCCACATAGCGACGCGGCATACCGGCAAGCCCGAGGAAGTGCTGCGGGAAGAACACAATGTTGACGCCAACAAATGTCACCCAGAAATGCGTCTTGGCCAGCAGTGAGTTGTACATGTACCCGGTCATTTTCGGGAACCAGTAGTACCACCCTGCAAACACTGCAAAGACAGCACCAAGCGACAATACATAGTGGAAGTGGGCAACCACATAATAGGTATCGTGGAACGACCGATCCAGCCCGGCATTAGCCAGTTGCACCCCGGTCACACCACCAACGGTAAACAGGAAGATGAACCCGATGGCCCACAACATTGGGGTACGGAACACAAGTGATCCACCCCACATGGTTGCAATCCAGGAGAAAATCTTGACCCCTGTCGGCACCGCAATCACCATGGTTGCGAAAACAAAGTAACGCTGGGTGTTGAGCGACAGACCCACAGTATACATGTGGTGAGCCCAAACGATGAAGCCAACGGCACCAATGGCGACCATTGCATAAGCCATGCCGATATAACCGAAAATCGGTTTGCGTGAGAAAGTTGAGATAATGTGGCTGACAATGCCGAAACCTGGCAGGATCAGAATGTAAACCTCGGGGTGCCCAAAGAACCAGAACAGATGCTGGAAGAGGATCGGATCGCCGCCGTATTCCGGTTCAAAGAAGGCGGTTCCGAAATTGCGGTCTGTCAGCAGCATTGTGATGGCGCCGGCCAGCACAGGAAGCGACAGCAACAGCAGGAAGGCTGTAATCAGGACGGACCACGCAAACAACGGCATCTTGTGCAGCGTCATGCCAGGGGCACGCATATTGAAAATAGTCGTGATGAAGTTGATGGCGCCCAATATCGAAGACGCACCTGCCAAATGGAGTGCAAGAATTGCAAAATCCATCGCTGGTCCCGGTGAACCGACCTTCGATGACAACGGCGGATAAATTGTCCAACCTTGACCTGCACCCAGGCCACCAGCTGGTCCGGGCATGAACACGGAAATTGTCAGCAACAGCAAGGCAGGCGGCAAGAGCCAAAATGAGATGTTATTCATGCGCGGGAAAGCCATGTCCGGTGCACCAATCATGATGGGCACCATCCAGTTTGCAAAACCGCCGATCAAGGCTGGCATCACCATGAAGAAGATCATGATCAAACCGTGCGCTGTCGTGAACACGTTATAGACGTGGGGATCAGCAAAATACTGGAGACCAGGGTCTTGCAACTCCATGCGCATGACAACAGACAAGAGGCCGCCATAAATGCCGGAGAAGATCGCGAAAATCAGATAAAGCGTACCGATATCCTTGTGGTTGGTGGAGTAGAACCAACGCTTGAAGAAGCCGGGTTTATGATCGCCGTGGTCATCATGTGTTGCTGAATAAGCCATTTTGATGTCTTTCTAACTTGCCGTTCTGCTTGCGCCGCTCAGTTCAGTTGCCTGAAACTGCCGCCAATTTCCTGTTGTTTTCCAAAGATGCCATGAGCGCCTTGTTGGCCGCATCAACATCATCGCCAGCCATGTCTTTCCAGACTTCAAAATCGTCTTGAGACACAACGCGAATGGCCAGCGGCATGTAGGCGTGGTATTTGCCACACAGCTCTGAACACTGGCCGTAATAAAGCCCCTCTTTGGACGCCTGGAAGAAGGTCTCGTTGATGCGTCCGGGATAGCCATCCATCTTCAGACCGAATGCTGGAAGGGCAAAATTGTGAATAACGTCTCCGGCAGTAACCAGAACACGGACCACTTCTCCCACCGGAACAACCAGTTCATTGTCTACAGCCAGCAGTCGGGGATACTCGGTCAGGTCTTCCTTTCCGGCATTGACACGCTCGGCGTTAGCGGCCTCTACACTGCCCGCAATTTCCACGACACCTATTGGACGGGTTTCAAAGGAAATCTCTACATCGTCCTGGTATTCAAACCCCCAGTACCACTGGTACCCTGTGGCCTTGATCGTCACAGTGGGTTCTTTTGGAGGATTGAACTGCGATGTCAAAAGCTGGAAGGAGGGGATTGCAAGAAACACCAGAATAGCAACCGGGCCGAGTGTCCAGATTACCTCAATGGTCGTGTTATGCGTTGTCTTGGTCGGCTCGAGATTCACTCCGGCGCGAAACTTTATCATCACATAAGCCAGCAAACCCATCACGAAGAACGTGATCGGAATGATGATCCAGAAGGTCAAGATATTGAAGGACTCAATGGCCTCCATATTTGGTGATGCAGCAGGCTGGTGCCACCATTGCCAGGGTGTCGGTTTGTCAGCATAGGCCGCGCTGGTCGCTATCAATGTCGCTGGCATGCCTATCAAGCACCCAAGTACGCTTTTTCCAAACGGATTAAACATCCAGTTTTCTCCAAAAATTCCTTAGCGTCGGTGGGAACTGCTTTCCTTCGACCGACTTGGAGACTTAGAACCATAATGTACGTCGCCCTGCAAGCTTTCGGTGGTCAAAAATAGTGCGACGTTTTCGGTTTTTTGCAGAAATTGTCAATTTGTCCCACCTTGATCAGGGATTCACATCAAAATCAGCCCAAGCGCCTTCTTTTGATCACGAATTCTCTGTACAGGCCGACGCTGGATTTATAAAAGCTGACATGGCGGTCTTTTGTTTCTTGCAACCCTGAGGCAACATGGAAGCCAACATGTATTAATGATTCGGCGTGTGTATATGCGGTATTTCTCAACTCTCTTTGCCATGGTAATTGCCATGGCATTCTTGCATGGATCCCCGGCCACTGCGCAAAGCGAAGACGATTCACGCTATGGAGCCTGGTCGATCATCTGCGATGTTCCACCGGGTGCTTCAAGTGAGCAATGCGCACTGATGCAAAATGTCGTTGCTGAAGATCGCCCGGAAGTCGGGCTGTCGGTGGTGGTTCTCAAAACCGCTGACAACAAGGCAAGAATACTGCGTGTACTTGCTCCGCTTGGAGTGATCCTGCCCAACGGACTGGGGTTGAACATTGATGGCAAGGACCTTGGACGCGCCTCTTTTGTGCGCTGCGTGGCCGACGGGTGTTATGCCGAAGTCATACTAAAGGATGACCTGTTGGACACCATGAAAACAGGCTCCAACGCCACCTTCATTATTTTTGCATCTCCAGAAGAGGGAATTGGCATCCCGGTTGATCTTGATGGATTCGGCCCTGGCTATGACAAATTGCCATGACCCAATCACTGCTTGACCAGTTCGACTCTGACACTGCCCAATTGACTCATCTGCTGGGCGACGCCCTGGCCAACTCCGATGACGGCGAGTTGTTTGTAGAAAATGTCGAAAGCGAAAGCCTCCTTTTTGATGATGGTAAGCTGAAAACGGGCTCATTTGATACCCGCCGTGGGTTTGGGCTGCGGGCGGTCTATGGAGAGGCTGCCGGGTATGCACATTCCGGCGAGTTGTCTGTTGCTGCACTCAAGAGAGCGACTTCAGCTGTCAGGGCTGTCTCAGGTGGCCATAGCGGTGTATACGCGGAAGCACCCAGAAAAACCAATGTCGCGCTTTATCAAGCGGACAATCCTCTATTGGAGCCCGATTTTGAATCAAAAGTGGCGCTGCTGGAAAAAATCGATGCCTATGCGCGCGATCTGGACCCTGCCGTGCGGCAAGTGAGTGTTTCACTTGCTGCTTCTCACCAGATTGTCGAGATTGCTCGCGCAGATGGTGAGATTTTCAAGGATGTGCGGCCTCTGGTTCGCCTGAATGTTTCGATTGTTGCTGCCGACGGAGATCGCCTTGAAAGCGGTTCTCACGGCACCGGAGGTCGCCACACATTCTCAAAAGTGCTTTCAGAAGCCGACTGGAAAGGCTGCGTGAATGAAGCCTTGCGGCAAGCCAGGGTCAATTTAACCGCAGTTCCGGCCCCGGCTGGAACATTTGATGTGGTGCTCGGTGCCGGTTGGCCCGGCGTCATGCTCCATGAGGCCGTTGGCCACGGCCTTGAAGGGGATTTCAATCGCAAGGGTACCTCCGCCTTCGCCGGATTGATGGGAGAGCAGGTCGCCGCCAAAGGGGTGACAGTGGTGGATGACGGCACAATCAATGAACGCCGTGGTTCGCTTAGCATTGACGATGAGGGTACGCCAACCCAGTGCACAACCCTGATCGAAGACGGTATTTTGGTTGGCTACATGCAGGACCGCCAAAATGCTCGGCTTATGGGCATGGCGGACACAGGCAATGGTCGTCGTCAGTCCTATGCCCATATTCCCATGCCCCGCATGACCAACACCTACATGCTTGGTGGCGATCATGAACCTGACGAGATTATCGCCTCGGTCAAGGACGGCATCTACGCTGTTTCATTCGGCGGTGGCCAGGTCGATATTACATCTGGCAAATATGTCTTTGGATGCACAGAGGCCTACAGAATTGAAAACGGGAAAATTGGCCCGGCTGTCAAGGGTGCCATGATGATTGGCAATGGACCTGCCGACATGAAGCGGGTCCGCATGTTAGGCAATGACATGGCGCTGGACCCTGGCATTGGCATGTGCGGAAAACAAGGACAGGGCGTGCCGGTGGGGGTTGGACAACCAACCACACGCATAGACGCAATTACAATAGGTGGCACCGATACCTGAGCCGCAGACAAGCCAGTTCCCCAATCCATTTCGCACATTGTGTGGTGAATGATTTGGCGCTAGCTTGCGGCAGGCTTTATTCACAATCGGAGATGAATCATGCTGGACCGGGCAGAACACCTCAAATCCATACAACAAGACCGTGAAGACTTGGCGTCGGCTATACGATTGGCCGCCTATTTCAACTTCCACGAGGGCATCTGCAATCATTTTTCCGTTCAGTGTGATGGTCCTGAAGAGCTCTATTTGATCAATGCCTATGGTTGGCACTGGAGCGAAGTCACTGCAGACCGTCTCCTGCTGATCGATGGCGATGGAAATATCGTGGACGGGCAGGGAGAAGTCGAAGCCTCTGCTCGCAATATCCATATTGCGAGTCACCGCGCCAATCCGCGCCACAAGGCGATTTTTCATGTCCACATGCCCTATGCCACCTCAATATCCATGATTGAAGGTGGTCGTCTGCTCATGGCGCACCAGACTGCAGCCAGATTTTACGGACGTATAGGCTACGAAGAAGAATTTGGCGGCATAGCGCTCACCCAGGAAGAGGGTGAACGCATCGCGCGCAAGGCCAAGGACAATTCCCATATAGATTGCATGTTTTTGGCCAACCACGGTGTTGTCTGCTCAGGACCGTCTGTCGCTCAGGCGTTTGACGATCTTTATTATCTGGAACGTGCAGCCAAACAGCAGGTACTTGCACAGTCAACCGGGCTGCCGATCAAGCTCATTTCAGAAGAGATGGTGAAGTTCACTGCCGAGCAATTTAGGCAGGATTTCGAGGAATATGCAGCCAAGCATTTCACTGCGCTGAAGCGGCTGGTCTGAAAAAGGTGAAAGTCTATTCGCTCAGATCTTGCGACACCTGCAAAAAGGCTCTGGCTTGGCTGGTGGATGAAAATGTGCCCCATGCAGTGCACGACGTACGGGCTGACGGACTAAGCAATCAGGATGTCCAGGCAATCATGGATGCTGTGGGCTGGAAAGTAGCGGTTAACCGGCGCAGCACAACCTGGCGCAATCTTGATGATGCTCGAAAAGCAATCATTGATGCGAAGTCTGCCATTGACCTGATTGTAGAGCACCCAACTTTGTTGAAACGCCCGGTCTTTGTAACCGGTTCATCCATTCTGGTTGGCTTCACCAAGGAAAACCAAAATCAACTGACAGCGTTTAAAGAACCCTGAACAGGCCCAGTTGGGAATTAAATTCCGACTGCAACTTTGTCCTGGCTATGGATTGAGTCGCTGCTTACTCCACTCGTTCGGTCCATCACCTTTTGTGAACACAATACGGTCGTGCAGTCTGAATTCACCATCCTGCCAGAACTCGATGGATTGGGGAATGATTCGAAATCCGGACCAATGTGGCGGTCGGGGAATGTCCTCGGTTCCATATTCATCTTCCGCTTTCCGGAGTTTGGCAACCAGTTCTTCACGGCTTGCCAGCGGTCGCGACTGATCACTTGCCCAGGCACCTAATCGACTCTGCGGGTGCCTCGAATTGTAGTACGCGTCGGCCTCAGCATCAGACACACGTTCCAGTTCGCCGCGAATACGCACCTGGCGACGCAGGCTTTTCCAATGGAAGCCCATTGCGGCCTTCATGGAAGCAAGTGCCTCCTGCCCTTTGGCGCTTTCAAAATTGGTATAAAAAACAAACCCCCGTTCATCATGACCCTTCAAAAGTACCATGCGCACATTGGGCATGCCCTGCGGGTCCACCGTTGCCAGTGCCACTGCATTATGATCGTTCAATTCCTTCTCGCCAGCTTCTCTTAACCATTCGTTAAACAAGCCGAAGGGTTCTTTGCGTTCAGTAAAGTCCATGGCTGCATTCTTACCTTTTGTTAACCTACAACCGGCAATTTCAATCCCGGAAACAAGTATGTCGTCAGTGGTCAGGGGACCTTAAGATCAGGACCCTTCAAAAGTGAAGATAGTGGTGGACAACGTAAAGAGTAAACCCGGTCTTTTTGGACAATTGCACGCACTTGCCCCGCTTTTGGTGGCAGGTCTGATGCTTGGTGGCTGCACGGTAGCTGGAACAGGCATGCCCGAGATAGCCGACAGCAACAAGCTTGTTACACATTCCGTCGTTGAAAAAACAAAACCAGCCGGTATTGAAGCAACCGATGCGGAGTTGATCAAGTCAACTGTCGTTGCTGCAAAATCTGCAGACGAAACCAAGCCGCTGGCCTGGGTCAATCCGGAGACCGGCTCATCAGGTGCCATTGTCGCCATTGACAATTTCATGGGCAAGCACGGCCAGAAATGCCGTGGGTTCAAAACCAGCGTCGCAAATTTCATGGGTATTGCCTATTATAATGGCGAAACCTGCCAGATCAGCGCTGGAAAGTGGGTCCTTTCCTGGTTTAAGGCCGCCAACTAGCATCAATATCTTCCAATAATTCAAAATTTGCCGTGTGGCGCTGGAAATTGTACATTGGTCCACCCTATATGGTGATCACCACCAATTTTTAGTTGACTGCACGAGGACGAGCCATGCGCGACCCCTATCAGGTATTAGGCGTGCCAAAAACGGCAAGCGAAAAGGAGATCAAATCTGCTTTCCGCAAGCTCGCCAAAAAGTATCATCCGGACCAGAACAAGGACAATCCCCAAGCCAAGGCTCGATTCACCGAGGCCAACGCGGCCTATGAAATTGTCGGTGACAAGAAGAAACGTGCCCAATTTGATTCCGGCGAGATTGATGCTGAAGGCAAGGAACGCTTCCAGGGTTTCTCCGGTGGCCATCCGGGTGGTCATCCATTTGGCGGCGGCGGCGGCGGTGGCGGCGGCGGATTTGGCGGTGCAGAGGACATATTG
>JBPCWM010000214.1:0-15272 GCA_051009515.1 Rhizobiaceae bacterium
TTCCTCTGTGGTGTTGGATGGTCCATTCCGGAAGGATCAGGGTGGTGGTCTCGGAATTTGGGAGCCCAAAAACTATGGCGGCAAATACGCCGGTCCTTCGACATTGCGGCTGGGCATCGAAAAATCACGCAACTTGATGACCGTTCGCCTCGCAAATGACATGGGCATGCCCCTGATTGCAGAATATTCTAAACGGTTTGGTATTTATGATTACACCATTCGTGGTCTGGCGTCGTCGCTTGGTTCTCGTGAAACAACAGTATTGCGTATGGTCAGCGCCTATTCTGTGATCGCCAATGGCGGCAAGAGTATCACGCCGTCGTTGATTGACCGTATTCAGGATCGTTATGGGCGGACAATTTACAAACATGAGCAACGTGTTTGCGACACCTGCCGTTCTGACGAGTGGAATGGTCAGGAAGAGCCGGAGCTGATCGACAACCGCGATCAGGTGCTGGACCCCATGACTGCCTATCAGATCACATCCATGATGGAAGGGGTAGTGCAGCGCGGAACCGCAAGAAAGGTGGCGGCTCTAGGTGTGCCGATCGCTGGCAAGACCGGAACAACCAATGAAGAAAAAGACGCATGGTTTGTCGGCTTCTCCCCCGATCTCGTTGTCGGTGTCTTTGTTGGCTATGACAATCCGGAACCCATGGGCAAGGGTATGACCGGTGGCGGCCTTGCAGCTCCCATATTCGTGGAATTCATGCAGTCTGCCATCAGTGCCGATGACGCGATTGATTTCCGTGTTCCTGAGGGGATCAAACTCTATCCGATTAACGCCAAAACCGGGCTGTTGGCTCAGGCCGGTGCAGGTGGGGTAATCATGGAAGCCTTCAAGCCGGGTACACAGCCACCGAACAGTTATTCTGTTATCGGCTTCGGGTCTGACTTGCTGGAGGGGAATTTGACCACGTCTGATGATGCAACACGCGCCGTGATATCTGGGACAGGCGGGCTGTACTGACAAAACTTGCTACTGCGGGCAGCAAGGCCTATTGCCTTGTTCGTTGTTGAACCTGGAATTGCCCTTGAATGCTGACCTTCTATCGCCAGAACTTGCGCTGGTTGCTCGGAGGGTTCTTGCTGACGTGTTTTTCCGGCTTCGGACAAACTTTCTTCATTTCCGTTTGGGGGTCTGAAATTCGTGCGGCCTACGCGCTCAGTCACGGAGATTTTGGACTGGTCTATATGGTCGCAACCATCGGCAGCGCCCTCGTCTTGCCATTTGTTGGACGGCTGGTTGACTATGCGTCCGTGGCCACCACCAGTCTGATTGTCATATCGATGTTGACTGTGGCTGCTGTAACCATGAGTCAGGCAACGACATTGCCGACGTTGTTTGTGGCGATATTTCTGCTTCGACTGTTCGGACAGGGAATGATGACTCATACCGCAATCACGGCCATGGGGCGATGGTATGCCAGCAATCGTGGCAAGGCTGTTTCGATTGCTACAATAGGACACCAGTTTTCAGAAGCTCTGGCCCCTACGATCTTTGTATTTTTTGCAGCGCTGTATGGCTGGCGCGAAAGCTGGTTGATTGTTGCTGCAATCTTGATGCTGATTGCCTTGCCTGCCATTTATGCGCTAATGCGGGTTGAACGCATACCTCAATCGCAAGTCAAGGCTGCCAGCGAAGCTGATGTAAGCATACGACAATGGACGAGGGCCGAAATGCTGCGCGATCGCAATTTCTGGCTTTCGGGTATAGGAGTCTTTTCACCCGCGTTTATAGGCACATCGATATTTTTCCATCAGGATTATCTCATAGAAATCAATGGCTGGGCGCCTTCACTTTATTACAGTTCGTTTGCAGTGATGGCGACGACAACGGTTGTAGTATCACTGTTAACCGGCCTTGCTGTCGACAGGTGGAGCGCGGTTCAAATCCTGCCTTTATTCATGGTGCCGTTGGGCATTGCATGTTTGGTTCTTGGCGGCTTCTCAGCACCTTTGACAATCTTCGTCTTTATGGTTCTTCTGGGCATAAGCTATGGCATGACATCCACTCTTTTTGGTGCGATCTGGCCCGAAGTCTATGGCACACGCCATCTGGGAAGCTTACGCTCCGTCACCGTATCCCTGATGGTTTTCATGTCCGCGGCTGGGCCGGGATTGACTGGATGGTTGATCGACTTTGGTTTGCCTTTTTCCACCCAGTTGCTCTTTATGGGCCTATTTTGTTTTTCCGCTGCCATGCTGATGAAACTCGCTGCCACCAGTTATCGATCAAGAATTATATCTAAAGCTTCCACATGATCCGTTGAGTTTTTCCTCGCTGTGTTTTACAGCCGCGATATGACCCAGATGACATCCCCCATTGTTCGTTTTGCTCCCTCGCCAACCGGACGCCTGCATATCGGCAATATTCGAACCGCACTCTACAACTGGCTTTATGCTAAAAAGGAGGAGGGCAGTTTTGTGCTGCGCCTCGACGATACGGATCAGGAACGGTCTACGGAAGAATTCGCCCAGGGTATTGTTGAAGACCTCGCTTGGTTGGGGATTGAGCCCGATCGCAGGGAAAAGCAATCTGACAGGTTTGAAATCTACGACCAGACTGCTGATGCGCTGCGGGAAAAAGGGCTGCTCTATGCGTGTTACGAAACTGCAGATGAAATTGATCGGCGTCGCAAACGCCTGATGGCTCGCGGTTTGCCACCTGTTTATGACCGCGGTGCATTAAAGCTGACTGATCAGCAACGTTCAGACTTCGAAGCTCAGGGCAGAAAGCCCCACTGGCGGTTTTTGTTGCCCAACTTTGATGACGATCCATTTCAAACACGCAGAACAGAAGTAAAATTTGACGATGTCATGCGTGGTGAACAGACCGTCGACCTCGCTTCGATGTCCGACCCGGTACTGATCCGCGAAGACGGGACTTATCTCTACACTCTCCCGTCAGTGGTTGATGACATCGATATGGGAGTGACCCATGTCATTCGTGGTGGTGATCACATTACGAATACCGGAGCACAAATTGCAATTTTCGAAGCTGTTGGTGGCCCGGTTCCGAAATTTGGCCACCACAACCTGCTGCAGGATGCTTCAGGGGAAGGTTTGAGCAAGCGGACCGGTGCACTCTCGATCGCTAGTTTGAGGCAGTCTGGATATGAGCCAATGGCCGTCGCATCGCTCGCTACATTGATCGGTACAGGACAGGCGGTTGAAGCTTGTTCCTCAATGACGCACTTGGGAGATTTGTTTGATCCTTCCAAAGTGTCGCGCTCAAACGCGAAGTTCTCTGTTGGTGATCTGGACGGGCTCAACGACAAGTTGTTGCACGCGATGGAGTATGCGGAAGCCAAAGGCCGACTTGCAGATATTGGGGCTGACCTTGGCGAACAGTTCTGGTTGACGATCCGCGATAATTTGACCAGATTTTCACAGGCTAGGGAGTGGGCAGATGTTGTAGAGGGCAATTTCGTTCCAACCGAAGTGGAGCCTGAAAATGCAGACTTTCTCGCAGAGGCCGCCAGGCTTTTGCCAGATGGGCCGTGGGATGAGAATTCGTGGCCGCAGTGGACATCGGCCCTGAAAGAAAAGACTGGCCGTAAGGGGCGTCAATTGTTCATGCCTTTGCGTAAGGCGTTAACGGGCCTTGATCACGGGCCTGACATGCGTCAGATGATGCCCCTTATTGGCTTGGAAAGAACTCGTCACCGACTACTCTGACGTGACGATCATCTCGCGCGCCGCGATACAATGGCGATCTGCTTAATCGAATTTGTCCACCCAGATTAGCTACCGTGCTCTGGGTCGGGCGTGGTTTGGGAAATGTGCTTCCAGGAGGGGGCACAACGGATCGGATATATTCTGCTTTCAGCGCACTGTTGGGAACGTCAATGTTGTTGCGACGGTCGAGCAATTTGTGATTGCAGGCGCAGGAAGGATTATACGATTCGCGATAGGCATAGGCCAATTCGAGGTCCACATAAGCGGTGCCATCAATGGTTGAACGCATCTGGTCCGGCGTTTCGTTATTTGTATCATGAGAATAAAGCTCCATGGCCTGGCCAGGACATAAATTGGCGCAAGCGAGCGTGTCATCATCAATTCCGGAAACATCGGTGGAAAAGCTGACAGGGAAATAATAGCCATCACATTTGCGTACGCACAGGGTTCTGACCGAGTTGTAGTTTCCATATCGACGAGATGTCGACCAGAGTTGACTGTCCAGACGCCTGTTACGGGAATTTGACGGGTCGTTGAAACCTGAATAACCACGCCTGGAACCCCCAAAAATCTGCTGAAGCAGATTGAAATTGTTCCCTCTTCTGCTGTCTGAATAGGCAGCACGCCTTGAATTTCTTGCAGAATTTGCTGATCCGAACAATTGGCCCAATATGCCGGAATTGCCTTGTCGGGCGACGCGCTGTGAGCGTTGGGAACACTTGTTGCGGCGCATTGATTTCTGAATGCGGTTGCGCTTGGCAGCGGAATTGCCACTTCGGCGGGACAGTTTACGCTCTCTGGCCTTCAAGGCTTTGAGGTTTCTGTTCATTTTGGAAGAAAGTGATTTCAGCTTCCTGCAGTTTGCCGAAGATGATGATGCCCGACTGGTACATCTGTTGGACCGCAATTGACGATTGACAGTGGAAATCTGTCGTTGCTGTTTGCGAATTGCAGATTGATAACCTGACGCACCGGAATTGCTGGACGACAGGGATGCCAGTTGCCGTTCAAGTTGTACGCATTTTGAAGTTCGTGCCTGAGCCGAACTGCTCCAGCTTGCCATCACGCCAGCCATAAACAACAGGCACATGCCCGTTTGAACGACATACCATGCGTTGATGCATTTCAAGCTGCATTTATGCGATAGGCCCGACCAGAACACACTACTAACTCAGTTTCCCCGTCACGCCGCATTTGCATTTCAACGTGAACTCACAAACAGATCAATAGCACGGACAGTTTTCGAGAAAGTAAAGGTATTCTCGGTTAACGTGGGAACCTGCTAGTTAGGGCCTGACTGACAGTCAAACAGCCAGTCGAGCACTTATTAGAACGCGTGAGGGAACAAGCCACCATCCATCAAGATGTTTTGTCCGGTAATGTAACCCGCATGAGTAGAGCACAGGAAGGCACAGGTATTGCCGAACTCTTCGGCCGTACCGAAGCGCTTGGCGGGGATTTCATCCTTCTGTGCCTGTGCCACTTCTTCAAAGGTCTTGCCGCTGGCTTTTGCCCCCGCTGTCAAACCGCCCTGCAGGCGCTTTGTGTCCATCTTTCCGGGCAGTAAATTGTTTATAGTGACATTGCTGCTGGCATAGATTGGGCGAACACCCGCCAAAAATGCAGTCAACCCCGCACGGGCTCCAGATGACAGATCGAGTCCCTCAATTGGCATAAGGACAGACAGGGACGTAATATTGACTATGCGTCCAAAACCACGCTCTGCCATTCCATCAGCCACGGCCTGTATGAGTTCGACCGGCGTGATCATGTTTTGCACAACACCGTTGATCATAGCTTCGCGATCAAGTTCCTTAAAGTCACGACGCGGAGGTCCACCGTTATTGTTGACCAGAATATCCGGATTGGGACAGGCAGACAGCAGGGCTTGCTGACCTTCCGGCGTGCCAACATCCGCAGCCACACCTGTGACCTTTGCTCCGGTTGCAGCCACAATTTCGGCAACGGTTGAATCAACAGTACTTTGGGTGCGGGCATTGACAATTACTTCGCATCGGGCCTGTGCCAGAGCCATCGCGCAGCCTTTGCCGAGACCCTCGCTTGATGCGCATACAATTGCTTTGCGCCCACTAATTCCCAAATCCATGTCTCAACCTCCAAATGTGTTTAAAAAGCAGTTCACTGCATTGTTGGGCAGCAGCTAGCTGTTCTAGGCTGCTTCTGCCTTGCATGTAGACATATCCAGCCCCCCAGGGAACCCCCAATGACCCACTTGCCCGAGTTTTCAGATATAGTTGCCGCATCTGAGATCATCAAGGGAGTCGCGCTTCGCACGCCACTGGTCAACAGCCCAATCCTCGACGACAGGTTAGGTGCGCAGATCTTCTTCAAACCGGAATGCCTGCAACGAACGGGCAGCTTTAAGTTCAGAGGAGCTTACAACGCTGTGAGCAGTCTGCCGCCGGAGGCCAAATCGCAGGGAATTGTAGCATGTTCGTCGGGAAATCATGCCCAAGGGGTAGCCGAAGCCGCGCGTTTGCTGGGTTACAAGGCTACAATCATTATGCCCGAGGATGCGCCAGAACTGAAAAAACAGCGCACAGCCCGCTCCGGTGCAACGATCATTGAATATGATCGCTATACGGTGGATCGGGAGAAATTGACTGAAGAGTATGCCGCGGAAACGGATGCTTTTTTGATCCATCCGTTTGAAAATTTTCACGTGGTTGCGGGGCAGGGCACTGTTGGTCTTGAAGCCTGTGCCGATATCGCGTCAATGGGGTTGAAGGCCGACCATTTTCTGGTTTGCGCCGGAGGTGGTGGACTAATGGCGGGAATCACACTTGCCGCTCAACACTACTTTCCGGAAACCAGCATTCATCCTGTCGAACCCGAGGGACATGATGATCAAAGGCGCTCACATCTTGCGGGGGAGCGATTGGGAGGAAACTCAAAAGGCGCAAGTTTGTGTGATGCCATCCTCACACCAATGCCCGGTGAATTGTCTTTTGCCATCTGCAAGGGGCTGCTTGGTGAAGGTTTGCTGGTCAGCGACCAGGAGGCATTGGATGCGGTGGCTTTTGCTTTCAACGAGTTGAAACTGGTTGTCGAGCCGGGTGGAGCCGTGACACTGGCAGCACTGTTAAGTGGAAAACTGGATGTAAAAAACCGGACCGTGCTGGCGACATTGTCGGGAGGGAATATCGATGCCCCTGTTATGGCGCGGGCACTTGGGGTATAAAGGCGCGTTTTCTTGCGGGTTAAAGACGCGATGTCGTATTTGGAGATCAGGGTTTGGAAATTGGGGATTGATCCCGATTGGTCCAAAATATGGAATAAAATCAAGTGACCATTCAAGATCAAACCTCAAACGGTGGTGTGTCCAGACAAGATACCGCCCAGCCTTCCAGACATGATGGACCGGCACAGTTTGACATCGTAGAAAAAGGCGGTGGAGCCGAATTGCTATGCAGCGGCGAGTGGACCATTACATATATCAACGATGCCAATGCCAGATTGGAGAAGCTCAATCCCAGCCAATATACATCGCTGACAGTTGATACGAGCGCAGTGGCGGATTTCGATACGGCTGGAGCATGGCTCGTCGAGCGATTGAGACTCGCCTGCGAAAAATCTTCTATTGATTTCAGGCACGTAGACAGCGAACCCCGTCGGGCTCGACTCGTAAAGGTCATTGCGCAGGATCAGGATTCTCATGCTAAAGCCAAGCCCCGACTTGGAAACCCTGTTTCAATTGTTCTGGAAAGAATTGGGCAGGCCAGTATCAATGCCGGCCAGGACTTTTTGACCGCCTGTTACCTGGTTGGAGCCTCAATTCACGGACCACAAATGAAAGAAGGGCGGCGTGGTGGCATAAGGTTCACCTCAATCGTCCATCACCTTGATCAGATGGGATTGCGTGCAATACCTGTTATTGCTGTCATGTCTTTTCTGATTGGTGCGATCATTGCTCAGCAGGGCGCCTATCAACTTCGTGTTTACGGAGAAGAACTGTTGATGGTGCCGCTCGTTGGCATTCTGCATTTCAGGGAAATTGGTGTTCTGTTGACAGCTGTCATGGTCGCAGGCCGGTCTGGCAGTGCCATTACGGCCGAGATTGGCACCATGAAAATGCGTGAAGAGATAGACGCTTTGACCGTCATAGGGCTCAATCCGGTAGGAGTGTTGATATTTCCCCGCCTTGTGGCCCTGATAATAGCCCTTCCAATATTGGTTCTGCTGAGCGATATCGCTGGCATAGCCGGCGCCATAGTTGTTGGCGACCTTTACGTCGGTATCAGACCCCAGCAATTCCTTGAAACGCTGCAAACCGGCATAGACATGAAGCATCTCTTTGTCGGGTTCATCAAAGCCCCGGTCATGGCCATTATCATTGGTCTGTCCGCAGCTGTTGAAGGTTTGAAGGTTGGCGGTAGTGCTGAATCCCTTGGACAAAGAACCACCTCCGCCGTGGTGCGGGCCATATTTGCTGTCATTGTGGTGGATGGCCTGTTTGCCATGTTCTTCGCTGCGATTGGGTATTGAGAATGAGCGCCACTGAAAAAATGTCGCAGTCCCATGAGAACCCGGATGTGGTTTTGAGCATCCGGGGCGTAAGAGTAGCCTTTGGAGATATCAAGGTTCTGAAAGGGCTCGACCTGGATGTCTATCGTGGTGAAATTCTGGGATTTGTGGGGGGCTCGGGATCTGGCAAGTCAGTCCTCATGCGATCGGTCCTTGGCCTGATCAAAAAGGATGATGGCAAGATCGAGCTGTTCGGCACCCACTATGAAAAAGCATCGGCAGCAGAGCGCCTGAAGGTGGATCGCAATTTAGGCGTTTTGTTTCAACATGGTGCACTGTTTTCTTCACTTACAGTGAAAGAGAATATCCAGGTGCCAATGCGGGAATATTTTGACCTCAGTCCGAAGCTGATGGATGAGTTGGCCCGGGTGAAAATCGACCTCGTTGGTCTCAATCAGGATGCTGCAGACAAGTTTCCCTCAGAACTGTCTGGTGGCATGATCAAGCGGGCCAGTCTGGCACGCGCGCTGGCACTCGACCCGCAACTTGTTTTCTTGGACGAACCCACGTCTGGCCTGGACCCGATCGGAGCTGCAGATTTCGATGATCTGATTGCCTCGCTACGTGACACTCTGGGCCTGACGGTTTATATGGTGACCCACGATCTGGATAGCCTGCATGCTATTTGTGACCGGATTGCAGTTCTGCGCGATGGGGTTGTATTGACCACCGGATCATTGTCAGACATGCGTTTGGTCGATGATCCGTGGACGAAAGCCTATTTTACCGGGAAGCGAGCACGTAATGTTGGAAACTGAGTTATACATGTGCATTGCTGATGTCATCGCGTTGAAAGTGAAGTAGTAGGCGGATCCATGGAAACACGTGCAAATTACATTGCGGTCGGCTTTTTCACCCTTGTGGCAATCGTCACTGTCTTCGCGGTGATCTACTGGTTTGGCAGATATGGGGACGACGAAAACCTGGTCCCACTGGATATTCGCATTGAAGGCTCTGTAAGTGGTCTTGGCCCTGCCAGCATTGTGCAGTTTAACGGGATCAATGTGGGACGTGTGGCCGGACTGTCGCTGGATAACAATGATCCACGTTTTGTCATTGTACGCGCCTTGATCAGCGGCACCACGCCGCTTCGTTCAAACACGCGCGCAACCATTGGTATTCGTGGATTGTCCGGTGGTGCGTTCATTCAGTTGGAGGGCGGTACCCCAACCGCCCCTGCCTTGCTTGAAATAGCGAAACAGGATGGTACAATTCCAAAGCTGCAGGGTGACCCGTCAGCACTGTCTGATCTAGTCGTTCGCATCAATTCGATTGCCAATCGTACCGAAGGCGTCATGGCTAAGCTTGAGACATTTGTTGCAGCCAATAGCCGCACGGTCACGCGCACCCTGCAAAACGCTGAAGTATTTTCCCGCGCGCTGGCTGACAACGCAGACGGGGTGGAACTGTTTATGCAAAGCGCAGGTGAAGTTGCAAAATCGCTTCAGAACCTGTCCGGAAAGGTCGACACTAGTCTTAAGCGTGTGGAAGAAATCCTCAATGCTGTTGAGCCGCAATCGGTGAAAAACACGATAACGAACGTCGAAACATTCACTCAATCTCTTGCCGAACAGCGAGATCAAATCACCAATATCGCCACAACCGTGCAGGAAGCGGCAGATCAGATAAATGATTTTTCACAAAACCTGAACGCGACATTGGGCAAAGTGGACGGCGTTGTAGAGGCCGTGGATCCAGAGACGGTCAAAAATACACTTTCCAGCATCAATCGCTCCACTGAAAGGGCTGAGCAGATTATCGCTGCGTTCGATTCCACCGGTTTGAACCAGACCATTGCTGATGCCCAGGGGGTCGCAAGTCAGACACGCAAGATTGTAGATGCGGTCAGTCAGGAACAGGTCGAGCAATTGGTAGACAATCTGACCGCGGCCAGCCAGGACCTGTCCGAACTGGTCAAGGCAGTTGATGTGGCCAAGCTCAATTCTGCTGTTGAAAATATTTCCGATGCTGCGGCCGGCGCGCAATCGATTGTCGAGGATGTGGCGCGTGTCACCAAACCGCTGGGCGAGCGAGCTGACGATGTGAATCAGATCGTTACTGATGCTTCTGAGCTGGCCAGCCGACTGAATGAATCGTCGAAACGTGTGGATGGCATCCTTGCGAAAGTGGATGAATTGGTGGGTTCGGGTGTGACCGGCGGTCTCATGGAAGATGCGCGCGCAACTCTTGAACAATTCAGGAACACTGCAAAGAATTTCGATGTGCAGATAACTGCACTTACAAACAATATAACGTCATTTACAAAGCGTGGCCTTGGAGACACACAAGGATTAATTCGTGATGCGCGCCAGTCGCTTAACCAATTTGATCGTGTTATGAGAAATCTCCAGAACAACCCATCGTCGCTTCTGACGGGGCAGGGAGCCAGTCGCGTAAGGGAATCTTCAGGGTCGAGAGATCGACGATAGTCCAACTGCGGGTTCAAGGAGTAGTGCAGGTTACTATATGATGTGGGACGTTCCGACACATATCTTCGCTTCTATTGGCAAGTTTGCAGCTCATTCCAGATCTGCCTTAGCGTTGCGTTGCGCTACCGTGGCCTTATGTGTCGGTACGCTTTCATCTTGCGCTCTTATGGGCTCCGGTGACGCACCTAGAGAAACTTTTGACATTACAGCACCCCAGCAGTTCAGCGGTGTGAGAGGTGGAAGCCGGGCGCAAATTCTGGTTAAGGTTCCAACCGCGCTGAGTTCGATCGACAGCAATCGGATCATATTGAAACCCTCTGAGTCTGTAGTGACATATTTGGCAGGCGCACAGTGGACTGACACCGTGCCCAAACTGGTTCAGGCGAAACTCGTGGAATCGTTTGAAAATGCCAGGGCCACACGGGCGACAGCAATGCCTGGCGACGGACTGATCATTGATTACCAGCTAGTCAGCGATATCCGTCGTTTTGAAGTATTTAATGGTGCAGCCCATATCTCGATGTCGATTAAGCTCTTGTCCGATCGCAGCGGACTGGTTCGCGAAACGAGAATATTCAACGCCAGTTCAAGCGCAGCTGGAGATACTCCGGCCGATTATGTCACGGCATTTGATTCAGCATTTGACAAGATCGCCCGCGATATTGTCGCCTGGATTGTCCGCCGCACATGATCCTCTTCAAAACACAAAAAAGGCTCCCGAATTGCAATGCAAATCGGAAGCCTTGAATACCTGATAAGGCACCACGTTTAGTTGATACGTCCCGCCGCATGGGCCAACATGGTATAAACCTTGCCTGTGTCTGATGTCAGATAAGTTTGGATCATGACATTGCCGCTGTCATTCTTGGATACATCGGCAATCAGCTTTTCAAAGTCTTCAATATAACGGTTTACGGACCCTCTGAATTTCTCATCCGATTGATATTTGCTGCTGATTTCGTCGAAGGTTTGGCGGCCTTGCGGCGTATAGATATTGCGGGAAAAGAGATTCTGTTCCCCCTTTTGGTAGCGTTCCCAGATGGACACGGCCACGTTGTGATCGATTGAGTTGGCTATGTCACTGGACAAAGAGCCAAGGCTGTCACCACCCGCACGCTGGCGCGGAACGGTTTCTGCCTCTTCGTCACGGGAAGCTCTGCGCAGTAAATCGCTAACCCAACCATCACCTCCGGGGAGTGGTTCTTCCTCTTCGGGTCGGTTGTTGAGGCCTAATCCACCGCGCAAACCTGTGCTACCAGTAACCGGAGTTGCAGGTGTGGGCGTTCCTTCGGGGACAGGAACCTCAGCCGCGACAGGCTGAACAGGCATTGGTGCTCGCGGAGCTGGCTCAGGAGTTGCTGCAACAGGTACGCTGGCCGGCACTACCGGCGCTCTCGGCGTTGGTGCTGAGGGAGCCTTCGCCTTCGCTGTCTCGGTTGTTTGCGGAGCAGGCTGTGCCGGGCTAGGCGCGGAAGCCGCGCGCAGTGCCGTTGCCATTTCCTGACGCGGAGCAGAATTCTGTTGGAACAGGTTGCTCGGGGCGGCATCCTGCAGTCTGCTTGTCTTGTTGACGATTTCGGTCAGGTCCTTGAGTGCCTTGATCTGGTCAGACACCACACGACGCATGGCCGTGGTGCTTTCCTTGGTCTCATCGGGCAGGTCAATTACCGATTTCTTCAGTTCATCACGCGTACTCGCCAAATCCTGCCGCAGGGAATGTGCGGCATTGCGCATTTCCTCGGTGGCAGCAGAGAAACGTTCAGTCGCTTCATGGGCTGCCTCAGAAACACCATCGGCCAGACTACGGGTGAGATTTTGTGCCCGTCCTTCTGCATTTGTGACACTCTCACTCATCATCGCGGCAAAGCGTCCCATCAGGTCTTCAAGGTCGGCCGACTTGGCCACAAGACCATTGGTCAAGGCCTCAATAGCATCGCGGCGATCATCAAGACTGATGGCAATATTGCTTTGGGTTTCATCGAGAAGCCGCGAGACGTTGTTAAGGGCCTTGCTTTGCTCTTCAAACCGGTGAGAGATTTCTGCAATCTCCACCAGAACGGTGGCAGAGACATCTTTCAATCCCAGATAGTTGCTTTCAATCACCTTACTGGACGTATTGAGATCTTCAGCCGCACGATCTGCCGCATTTCTAAAGGCTTCGGTGCGTTCCCCGATCTGTTCTTGGGCATTGGTCAGATTTTCATCTGCGAGGGAAAGCACCGCCCCAAGATCTGTATTGCTGTTGTTCAAACGGTCCAGTAGCCCGCTGATTTCACGGCTCAAACGTTCATTGGTTTCGCTGAGTGAGTCAATGGTTTCGTTCGATTTACCGGTTAATGTGTTGACCATTGCAGCGCTTTCGGAGCGTATCCGATCACCAACATGCTCGGCGATATCTGCAATTTGCTTAGTGACTGTAGCGCCACTTTCCACGATGGTTTCGGTCTGGTTCTCAACAGCAGAGGAGAGCTGCTCAGATGAATTTGTCAGTTTGGAAACCAGTTCGGTGGTCCTGTCCTCCAAAGACAAATAACGTGCGGCGAGATCTTCTGCAGCAGCCTGAGCCGAAGTTTCCATGCGCTGATTGGATGCAACCAGCATATCTTCCAGTTTTTCCGCGGCTTCATCGGCGGAGGATTTCAGCAACTCAGAAGAGCTTTGGAGTTTGCTATCCAAATCTGCGCTGATTTCCTGAGTGGACTTGCTGAGGGCACTGGCAACGGCCAGCCCATCCTGCTCGAATTTGTCGAGCAATGGCATAGTGTCGCGGACCAGCAGATTGCTCAGTTCCCTGGAACGCGCGGCAAGCGTTGTGTTCAGTTCTGCTGTGCGTTCGCTCAATGTTTTTGTTACCTGATCGGCACGGGCGCCAAGGGCTGAATCGACAGCTACCAATTGCTGTTCAATTTTGCCTTCCATTGAGGCAATGGATGTCGAGACAGCGGTTTCAGCTTTTTGAGATTCGCTTACAAGCGTCGACGAAATATTGTCGAGATGCGACCCCAGGGCTGTAGTCAATTCGCTGGCGCGTTCTTCCAGATTTTCGTTTATGCGGCTTGCACCGGAATCCAAAGACGCAACTATTGAATCCATGCGGGTGCCAAGGGTGAGATCGACAACGCCAACCTGCTCGTCAAACGCCTCTTTCATTGTAGCAGCGCGATTGGCCAGCATTTCGTCAGCAGCAGCGGTGCCCTTGGCGATGGTTTCATTGATACTGGCCAGACGTTCCGCGACGCGTGCGTCGATTTCTTCAGCACGGGCAGACATAGACATGCCGAGTTCCATCGCCTTTGTATCCAGCGACTCTTCCGTCTCGGATATTGTTTGGCGCATGCTGGCTGCTCGAGAGGTCAGCAGGTTTTCAGCATTCACCGCATGTTCGGCGACTTGTCGGCCAACCTCGTCGACTTTACCTGCCAGTGAATCGCCGAGCGCGGTGGCACGTGTTTTTAGGTTTTCAGCCGTCTGGATCAATCTGGAATCGATCGCCTCCATCTGTGCATTAATCTGCGATTGGCTCAGATCCATCTGCCCGGCCACTTTTTGTCCAACATCCGCTACATGCTCACTCAGCACCTTGCCAAATGCATCGGCCCTTTGTTCAAGATCTGCGCTGCTGGCACGCATCTGCTCATCTACCATAGCGGCTTGCTGGCCCATGGTTCCGCTAACCTGTTCGACCTGTTCGGTAACTTTTTGACCGATTTCGTCAACTTTGTTCGCGAAAGTCAGACCAAGTTCCAAGGTGCGGTTGTCAAGAAGCTCGCTGGTTTCCTTGATCTGGCCATGAACTGCTAGGGCACGCGCTGCAAGTTGGCTATCAGCGGCTTTGACCTGTTCCGCAACGCTCTCATTGATGTCACCCACCCGTGAAGACAGGGCAGCTCCGAGCTCTTCAGCCTTGCTCGCGAGTTCTGTACTTGTTTGTTGAATCTGCTCCTGAACAGACGTGGCGCGGGCCGCAAGCTGACTGTCAGCAGACTCAATCTGCTCTCCCACACTCTGTTTGATGTCTTCCACACGGGTGGCAAATGACATGCCAAGGTCGATTGCCTTGTTATCCAGGAAGTCGCTGGTTTCCTTGATCTGGTCCTGGACTGCATTGGCGCGGGCGGCCAGCTTGGAATCGGAAGAGTCCAGTTGGTTTTCAAGGTGCTGGCTGAATTCTTCCACCCTGGTTGCGATGGCTAGACCAAACTCCATCGCCTTGTCGTCCAGCAGTTCGCTTGTTTCCTTTATCTGGCCGTGCACAGCATTGGCTCGAGCGGCCAGTTTGGCATCGGAGGTTTCGACCTGGGCTTCAATATTCTGGTTGAATTCTTCCACTCTGGTAGCGATAGAAAGACCAAGTTCCATCGCCTTGTCGTCCAACAGTTCGCTTGTTTCCTTTATCTGGCCGTGCACAGCATTGGCTCGAGCGGCCAGCTTGGAATCGGAAGTCTGAAGTTGGTTTTCAAGGTTCTGATTGAATTCTTCCACTCTGGTTGAGAGCGACAGCCCCAACTCCATGGCCTTGGTGTCGAGGGCCTCGCGGGTCTCGTCCAGGTGGCTGGCAAGGTCGGACCTGATGATCCCTTGACCTTCTGTAAATGCGTCGGCAATTTCACGAGAACG
>JBPCWM010000215.1:0-7564 GCA_051009515.1 Rhizobiaceae bacterium
GGACACACAAGTCTCCATAATCGATGCAAAGCAATTTCGGTTCATGATTGATGAGATACCAAACTTCGCTACCTACGTCATGAACGCGAGGGCACAACGCACCCGGGGAATGGCTGACAATTACTAGCTCCTCGCACGGAATGCGTCTTCTGCCTTCCCTGTGGTTGGAAGTTCGCTATTGTTGTCAGCACCACTAATAATGATCCAATCAGATATCGAGCAAATATGATAAGAATTCTCTCCTTCCTCATCGCCTTGACAATCGCAACGCAGACGCATGCAGATGAGCTGCCGATTTTTGATGCACACATTCACTACAGCCACGATGCTGTCACTCTTGTCCCTCCGCCGGAAGCAGTCAAAGCGCTGCGGGCCGCAGGTTTGCGTAAGGCGTTGGTTTCAAGTTCTGACGATAATGGAACCCAATTGTTGTTTGCGGAGGCACCTGATCTGATTGTACCGTCGCTGCGGCCCTATCGCAGACGCGGCGAAATATCTTCCTGGATGAATGACCCAACAGTAATCGACTACGTTGAGACCAATCTGAAAAAAAACACGTACTTCGCCATCGGTGAGTTTCACGCTTATGGCGACGATATCAAAACTCCTGTTCTTCAACGCATGATTGAACTCGCCAAAGAACATGATTTGCTGCTTCATGCTCATTCTGATGTTGAAGCGATTGATTTGATTTTTGAAACTTATCCTGACGCACTGGTGCTTTGGGCACATTCGGGATTTGACAGACCCGACGTCGTTCGTGAAGTCCTGGCACGGCACAAAAATCTTTGGGCGGACTTGGCCTTTCGCAGTGACCAGGCAAGCGGTGGCAAGGTCTCAAGTGACTGGCTTCCGGTGTTCAAGGAATTTCCCGACAGGTTTATGGTTGGCACTGACACATTCGCCCCCGAACGGTGGTACTATGTGCAGGACCATGCAAATTTTAGCCGTGAATGGATTTCAACCCTGCCCAGTGAGCTGATCAATCGCCTGGCGTATCGCAATGCTGAAGACATGATCCAACAAGTGCAGGCAAGAAGGGCCAAATGAACAGGCTTGTTATACTCGCAATACTGGTCTGCAGTTTCTGTGTTGGAAGTTCAGCGGTCGCCTCTCAAGAATGCGTTGCCAACGCAGGGAAACGAATGTCAAGTGTTTCAGACGCCCCCTTCAGTGTGCATGTTTTATTTTCTAACGGCGAAGTGCCTCTTAACGTACCGTTTGATGTACAGATCGAAATCTGCTCTGATTCAGGCGCGTTTCCATCCCACATAGCGGTTGACGCCACAATGCCTGCTCATAAACACGGTATGAATTACAAGCCGAAGGTGAGACGAATAACTGACAATCAGTATGTGGTGGAGAACCTTCTGTATCACATGCCTGGTGTTTGGCGATTGGAGGTGACGGCTCATGGTTCCAACCAGTCCCATCGATTTACAAGTGACCTGAAACTTCAATGAAAAGTGTCAAAGGGCATTGCATAGCGTTTACTGCATTAGTTCTGTCTGTGATTGGTTCCGCGCATGCCGGAATGGAACCAGACAAGCGCAGCAATCTTCTGCTGAATGACGAAGAAATTGCCAAGATTGTGCGGCATGGCCCATGGCCGCTTGAACGACGAAACGATCCAAGCAATCGTGTGTCCGGAAACCCGTCTGCCATTGCGCTTGGTCAGCTTCTCTTTTTTGACAAGAGATTGTCTGCCAACGGAAAAGTTGCCTGTAGCACTTGCCATGATCCTGAATTTGGATGGACCGACCAGAAAAAGCAGGCAGGTGGCCTGGCAAGACTTGATCGAAACACACAATCGCTTTTCAACGTGTTCGCCAATCGATGGTTCGGTTGGGATGGTAGAAATGACAGTCTTTGGGCCCATAGCATCGGGCCAATTCTGGATCCCAAGGAGATGGGCGCCACGTCTCAATCGGTTGCCGATACCCTTCGTAACGACCCTGAATTAAGCTCGCATTATCAACAGGCTTTCGGGATGGTTGCGAAAAGTCGCGACCATTTGAATCTCCTGGTGGATGTAGCAAAAGCAATTGCAGCTTTTCAGGAGACGATCATTTCCGGGCGAACGTCGTTTGACGAATTTCGTGATGCATTAGCCCGAAATGACTATCAAGCCGCTCAAAACTATCCATCGTCTGCGCAGCGAGGTGCTGCACTCTTTGTAGGGCGCGGAATGTGCAATGTCTGCCATATCGGTCCGAGGTTCACCAATGAGGAATTCGACGATGCAGGCGTTCCTTATTTCATCGGACCGGGGCACGTAGACCGAGGACGATTTGAGGGCATTCAGAAACTGAGAGCTTCGAAATTCAACCAACTTGGCCGCTACAATGATGCTCCTGATCAAGCCCATGGATGGGCGGCTGCGCAGGTTAGTCAGTCACACAGAACATTTGGCCAGTTCAAGGTGCCGTCATTGAGGCAACTCACACAAACCGCACCCTACATGCACAATGGGTCGCTTGAGACCCTCCGTGATGTGGTAGACCATTATTCAAGAATCGATCTGGATCGAATTCACAGTGACGGTGCACTGATTCTGCAACCGCTAGATTTGACGGAGCAGGAAAGCCGGGATCTGGTAACATTTCTTGAGACCCTGTCTACTCGAACGGGTAACAATCGTTAGTACGAATTCGGGAAACCATAAGACCATTCCGAAACTGGATTGATCGAGTAGCACACGGAAAGGCAGCACCACGATTGGCCGCCACTCCATGTTTGAGCCATGGGTTTGCCAGATGTTGCTGGCTATGTATGTAGGAACGATCTAAATGGCAAAACCACTTTCGTTTTGGCTTCAGAATTTCTCTATCGGGGCACGATTCCAACCCAAATTGAATGGACCATTTTTGATTGCTGTGGTTTCAGGCGGTCGATGGTTCCCTTTGGAGCCGTTTTGATAAGTTCGGCCATGCCCAGAACGCATCAAATTGCAGTCTGGTTTACTCGACTTATCAATTCTTCACCAGATTCTTTCCGCTCGCTATAACGTTCAACAAGGTAATCCGCTCGGCCCCTGGTCAGGAGCGTGAATTTAACCAACTCCTCCATGACATCAACCATCCGATCGTAGTTCGGTGAAGGTTTCATTCGATCCTTGTCGTCGAATTCCAGAAATGCCTTTGGCGTTGAAGATTGGTTTGGGATGGTCAAAAGGCGCATCCAGCGGCCCAGAATGCGGAGTTGATTGACGGCATTGAAACTTTGCGAGCCGCCGTTGACCTGCATTACCGCCAAAGTCTTGCCTTGGGTTGGTCTGACAGCCCCAAGTGAGAGGGGTATCCAGTCGATCTGCGATTTCATAATGCCTGTCATGGCCCCGTGTCGTTCCGGCGAGCACCAGACCATACCCTCGCACCAGGCCACTAAATTGCGTA
The DNA here is from genome assembly GCA_051009515.1 of Rhizobiaceae bacterium. Taxonomy (GTDB): domain Bacteria; phylum Pseudomonadota; class Alphaproteobacteria; order Rhizobiales; family Rhizobiaceae; genus Pseudahrensia. The sequence goes on from JBPCWM010000215.1 coordinate 3,396, forward strand.
GTTCTTGAACCTTTGGGTGATCAACTTCCGCATCATCCGGCAACGGTAATCCAGTGGGGTTGAAGGTTTTGGCCTCGGCCCCAAAGCGATGCAGAACCCGCGCCGCTTCCTCGGTCATCAAGCGACTGAAAGACCGCTCGCGAAGTGAGCCGTAGAGCAGTAAAATCCGGGGGGGGTGGCCAGAGTCATTGATTGAGAACAGTCGTTCTCTGTCAATTGCAAGAAAGTGATCGCCATCAATATTGGGTGTGTCAGTCATACCGGTCTCGTTTTTTTGAAAATGCGTTGTTCAGTCCATCAAGAGCCTGTTGCAAATGCGTACGTGGGCAAGCGATGTTCAGGCGTCCGAAACCTTCTCCAACTTTACCAAATGATACACCGCGGGTAATGGCCCATCCGGCATCTACACGGAGAAATCGGGTCAAGTCGTCTTGTGACAGGTTCATGGCGCGAAAGTCGAGCCACAACAAGAATGTGCCTTCAGGCTCGATCAATGTGACCTTCGGTATGTCGTTCAAACTAGCACGGACCAAGGACAAGTTGCCCTCAATATATGAGATTGCCGACTCCATCCATGTGCCACCGTATTTGTAGGCGGCTTCCATTGCCACATTTGCAAATGCGTTGTTCTTGTTCACCGTCAATCGGCTGTTTTCAACCTTGAAGGCATTGCGGCGGCCCTCATCAGGCACGATGGTAAACGCCCCACAACACGCTGCAATATTGAAGCTTTTGGCGGGAGACAGGCACGTAATTGAGTTGAGTGCATCGGCATTCGAGACCGTGGCAAATGGGGTGTAGGTGTGACCCGCAAAGGTGATATCTCCGTGAATTTCGTCGGCTACGACAAGCACGTCATGTTGGCGACAAATTTCACCCAGTTTTGCCAGTTCCAACTTACTCCAGACTCGCCCTACAGGGTTATGTGGATTACATAAAAACAGCATTTTGGTGCGTGGGTCAGCGGCGCTGGCCTCCAAACATCCAAAATCCATTTCATAGCGACCAGCAGCCAATACGAGCGGGTTTTCAACCAAGCGGCGCCCATTTTCGGCAATGATGTCAGCGAAATCAAAGAACACGGGTGGTTGTATTATGATACCGTCGCCAGGATTAGTGAACAGGTTTGCTGCCATGGCAAGGCTGTTGAGCACGTTGGGTGCGCGAAGGATGTAGTTGGGATCAATTCCCCAACCATGTCTGTCTTTCATCCATCCGGTGAGGGCAGGATAAAGGCCATCCGGCAACGTCTCATAGCCAAAAACACCATGGGCCAATCGCTGTGACATCGCCGCCAGCACGGGTTGGGGCGCGCGAAAATCCATGTCGGCGACCCCTGCGGGAAATAGATCCATCCCGTCCTCGCCGAGTACCATTTGGTGGACTTTTAGCGCGGGCACATTGCGCCGGTTGATCACATCATCAAAATCGAATTTCTCAGGCATCATTTACTTCGCGCAAAAGCCAGCCGAAAAACCAAGTCGCCAAGACAGCTGCGATCAACTGAACCACAACGAAGGCAGTCACATCAACAGGTGCTATCCCCGCGAACGTGTCTGAGAACCCTCTCGCGATAGTGACCGCGGGATTTGCAAAGGATGTGGATGAGGTGAACCAATAGGCGGCGGTGATGTAAAGGCCTACAGCCATTGGCACCGCTGCAGGTTTTGCCTTGATGCAAGCAAGGATTGTACCCACCAATCCAAATGTAGCGACAAATTCGCCCACCCACTGGCCTAAGCCACTGCGTGAGGTAGAGGAAGGATCGACCAAAGGATGTTCAAACATAATATGTGCCGCCAGCACGCCAATGATCCCTCCAAACACCTGCGCGCCCACGTAAAGGGCGGCGTCACGCTTTTCGATCTCGCCACGCAGGGTGAAGCATAAAGTGACGGCTGGATTGAAATGTGCGCCCGAAATAGGGCCAAAGATTGTAATTAGCACCACTAGGATGGCGCCTGTCGGGATCGTATTTCCGAGCAAAGCTATAGCGACATTCCCATCAGCCAGTCGTTCGGCCATGATGCCCGAGCCGATGACGGTTGCCAAAAGCGAAAACGTCCCAAGCCATTCTGCCACAAGCCTTCGTTCAATCGTCATTGTCTTCTCCTATGAGTGATGCAAATCGCGCAGCGTCGATATTGCCGCCAGTAATGACTGTTGCAATGATTTTGTTTGTGATCTCGACCTGCCCGTTGAGGATCGCCGCCAGACCCACGACCGCACCCGGTTCAGTGACAATTTTGAAATGGTCAAAAGCAAAGCGCATTGCTGCGCGGACGTCCTTGTCGCTGGCAGTCACACCACCAGCGAGCAGTGCAAGGTTGATTGGAAAGGTGACATCATTGGGGATCGGTGTCATGATCGCATCGCAGATCGTGCGCAGGCCCGCCGGATTTTCGACGCGTTTACCTACGCACAGAGACCGGCGCGTATCGTCAAAAAGGTCAGGTTCCGCGGCATATACTTGCGTTGCCGGGGAGCCTTCCGCCATGACGACGGCTGTTGCCGCTGTTAATCCGCCTCCGCCACAGGGGATCAAGACAGTGTCAAGGGCAGGGGCGTCCTCCAGCAATTCCAGTGCCGCAGTTCCAGCCCCCGCAAGCACTTGTCCATGTGCACTTGGCGGGACTTCAACTCGGCCCGTTTCGCGGACTATGCGGTCGACTACATCAGCACTGTTTTCTGTATCACGATCAAACGTCACGATCTGCGCGCCCAACTCACGCGTCGCAGCCATCTTGGCCGCTGGCACATCACCGGGCATTACAATGACGGCGGATGTGTTCAGCAAATCTGCCGCCCGTGCCAAACCAAGCGCATGATTGCCCGATGAATAGCTCACCACTCCGCGAGTCCGGTCATCAGGGGGCAGATGTAATATCCGATGGTAGGCACCGCGTATCTTGAACGCGCCTGTGCGCTGAAAGTTCTCGGCTTTAAGCAAAAGGCGTCCACCCAACATGTCGTTCACATCAGCGTTCTCAAGAACTGGCGTCCGCACAACAATATCAGACAATGCCGTTTGTGCAGCCCTGATGTCTTGAAGCGTGACGGTGTGCAAGGTCATGTATTTTCGGCCTTCGGCTTAACATCTGACGCGATTTGAAACACTGCATCACCCCGCACGACTTGCGCCATTGAACGTTTGCACAGTACGACCCCCGCATATGGGGCGACGATCTCATCCGGCTCAGATCCTGGTGTATCAGGGTGATGAACAAGGCCGACTTTTTCACCCACCTCAACTTCATCACCGATAGACTTTAGCGGTTCGAATAGCCCTGCTGCATAGGCGTGAACCGACCCTTGGGCATTCAGTTCTCGGGTTCCAAGTTTTGCGTCAGGCTGGTAGTCCGGCAACATGCCTATACTGTGCAGGATGCGTCGCAACCCCCGTTCGGTGCGTCGCAGAATCTCAGGAGTGACCACGCCGCTTCCACCAAGTTCCGCCATTACGTTGATAACTCCTTTGCGGTTCGCCGCTCCCATTGCTGTGCGCGCTGTGCTGTTACGCCCACCACCACTGGTAAAGACCCATGCATAGGGCAGATCAAACGCACTTTGCAGATCAACAAGCGCCATTGTTTCTTTACGATTATGCCCCTGCCCCCGCAGCAGAGTTGGTGGATAAAACAGAGAGCTGCCACCAGAATGCAGATCAACGGAATAGTCCGCCATAGGCATCAGAACCTCTTCCACGTAATGCGCAATCATTTCACTTGGGGTGCCTTTGGCGCTTCCGGGAAACAGGCGGTTAAGGTTGCCCGCATCAACTGGCGATGTGCGTAAACCGGCCTGGGCTGCGGGCGCATTCAACATTGGAAGTAAGATCAAACGTCCACGAATGTCTGCCGCGTCTAGCGAAATTGTTAGGTTCGATACCGCGATCTGCCCTTCATATTCATCGCCATGATTCCCCGCCATGATAATCAAGGTCGGACCTTCGCCGTTTCTGATGCAGGTAATTGGCACTGGAATCCAACCATAAGCCGAGCGGTGAACAGAATTGGGTATGCGCAGATAAGCAGCCTGTTTTCCACTCGCGCTGAAATCGACTTCAGATGTAATGAATGTTTCGACCAAAGTGGACCTCCCGGGCTTTAATTCGGCAGACGCCGAAATGTAATTTGGCTAAGTTTGGCCAGACACGTTAACTTGTCAAG
>JBPCWM010000216.1:0-6942 GCA_051009515.1 Rhizobiaceae bacterium
ATGTCTATATGGACAAAATTGCATTGGGACCGGGCTATCCGGCAGGCACGATCAACATTGACGCATCACCAACCGAGAATTTGAACGCCGTAGCAAAGGCCAAAGGATGCAAGGTCTCTGAAATTTCCACCTGTGTCATGGACCGCTCACGTCATGCCAAACTGATCGAGGAAATCAGGGCTGCTGGCGCGGCGATCCGTCTGATCGGTGATGGCGATGTGGCGGGCATCATTCACACTACCGAACCTGAAGAGACCGGTATTGACCTCTATATGGGAATTGGTGGAGCGCCCGAAGGTGTGCTGGCGGCAGCAGCGTTGCGTTGTATGGGCGGGCAAATGCAGGGCCGGTTGATTTTGGATACGCCAGAGAAAGCGGAAAGGGCGGCCCGAATGGGGGTGAAGGACCCGGAAAAGGCCTATACGATGGAAGAAATGGCGCAGGGAGATGTTCTGTTCGCCGCCACCGGTGTGACCGACGGGAACATGCTCAAAGGGGTCAAATTCGGCCGCACTCACATCACCACCCATACCGTGGCCATGCGCAGTTCCACAGGTACAGTGCGTTGGATCGACGCGCGCCACGAGGACAACAGCAAATTTTTGGTAGATTGAGGCGGATTCTAAATACTTACGCCAAGCCTACCGTTTGCCTGTGCGGCTCGAGCGGACTTATCGGTTGTTAACCCAAATTGGGTTTAATGCGTTCCAACAAAGCATCGGTTCATTTGAATTTGGTCAAATAGGCGATCTGATGTATGATGGCGCCGGAGGAGTTGCCCATGACGCAGGAAAGAAATTTGTCTAAATCTAGTCCTGAGATTCTGGTATGCCTTTTGGCTCTGGCTACTATTTTCGCCGATGTTTCATTGCAAAACAACCTGACTGCAGTTCTTGGCAGCATGACTATCGTTGCGGCTGCGTGCTCTCTTTGGTTTTTCAAAGCTGAATAGTACTTCGAACGGTCAGCGGATACGGATTTACGGCGTCACGTAGGGTGCAATCCAAGTGTTCCCCACATTGGCGGCGGCAAGATCGTTGTTTGCATATCCCTTTGCAACGAGCACCGTATGCGCTTGATCGGGGGCCTTGACTACCATGCCCATCTTGGCCGCGCTCTTCAGTCTGACAATCATTGCCGCAAGCGTTCGGGCATCGCATTTGTCTAAAACCAGACGTGAACCGTCCACCCTTCCGATCGCGAGCTTGTCGTCGGCCAGAAGCTGCATCAGTTCATTTTGCTTGCCCCACAACAACTTCGTGAGATCATCCAGGCTGAAACTTTGAACAAACTCAGTCCTGTCAGCAGTTTGTGGATTAATCAGTTTAGTTGAGGCGTGGCGGACACGTTCAATCACACCAAATTTCTTGTACTTGGTGTCAACAGGTTCGCATTTCGGATTCAGCGAGTCGCCCATGGTGATTGCCGATAAACCAGGCCTTGCCTGATTTTTGACTGCTACTGCTCCAGTAGGTGAAGCCGGGGTGATTTTATCCTGAGAATCTGCTCGATTTCCCCATTCGGTGGAAATAATAGCAGTCAGGGCCGCCAATATGGCTATCATTTTGAATCGTCTCATAAACTTTCTCCCTAATAGGATGCCGCGACCAACAGCGTAAGTGCGATCCCGGGTACGCCGACATTATCCAGAAAGAGATCCCAATAGTGGTAAACATGGTGATACGCTGCCCTGACTACGCTGCAAATGATTGCTACGAGTGGGGACCAAAGCGTGCCCTTGATGACTACGTCCATTTCAGTGATGTCCTGGTCGAGATTGGTCAACCCCAAGCCATTTCTGATGGGATCCATCAATATGATCGAACCGACCAAAATGGCCATGGGAATTCTCACATATAGTGGGAACGGTTTGGGTGGCGTATATGGGCATGTGGCTCCATGCGGGCAGTTGTCTTGCGGCACTTCTGATCCCTCACATCAGTTGCTGAGGGGGCTAACCCTCCGCCCACATAGATAAATGCATTTTACAAAAATGCAAGTATAGATTGTAAATCAAGCTTCTTTGCACACCTTCTGTGCAAAAATGTATTTACAAACAGGTTGTTACGCTGCTTTTCAGTCGGTGCGACACGCAAGGCTTTTCAGGTCCATTGGAAATCAATCAACAAGGACCCGTAAAGATTCAAAAATTTTAACGCTTACAAAACAGGCAGGCGCTTGGCTTCCTTGGATTCATAGTCGCGCTGGACGTCTATCATATAGTCGCGGGTCAGTGGTGTTGCATCGCGGTTTCGGGACAGCTGCATGTGGAACACCAACTGTGAGCCGGTTCTGAACATGGCTTCAGCTGAAATGAGATAAAATTCCCACATGCGTGCGAACCGCTCATCATACATCTCTTCAACCTGGGCTCGGTTTTCCTGAAACCGCGATTCCCAGTGACGCAAGGTTTCTGCGTAGTGAACACGCAGGAATTCAAGGTCCAGGCACCATAACGAGTTTTTTTCAACACTTTCGAACACTTCCGAAAGGGCAGGAGAATAAGCGCCCGGGAAAATATATTTGCGCATGAACTTGCTCGCCATGCCCGGTGGGCTCATGTGTCCGATCGAATGGATGAGCGCTACACCATGATCCGGCATGAGCTGATTCAATTTGTCAAAAAATTCGTCATAGTGGGACACACCAACATGCTCGAACATGCCAACGGATACGATGCGGTCGAACTGTTCGTCCAGTTCACGATAGTCCTGAAGTCGAAACTCCACTCGATCCGCTACGCCGAGTTCTTTGGCCCGCTCAGTTGCCAGTTTCTGTTGCTCCGTTGACAGGGTTACACCCACCACATGCACATCTTCCATGGACGCGAGGTAAAGTGCCATGTCGCCCCAGCCGCACCCGATATCCAGGACGCGTTGACCCGGTTCCAGATTCATCTTGGAAGCAATCAATCGTAACTTGTTGCGCTGTGCCTGTTCAAGAGACTGGTTCTGGTTTTGAAAATAAGCACATGAATACAACATGTTCTTGTCCAAAAACAGTTTGTAGAACTCGTTGCCAAGATCATAGTGGTGGGCGACGTTCTGCTGTGCTTCGCCCACTTTGTTGGCCTGCTGACTGCGGCGGGTGAGCATCGTTATATTGCGTATGACCTTTTGCAACGGATAAGCGGCCAGAGACAGTCTGTTGATGGAAAACAAGTGAAGGAAGTCACGCAACTGCGAGCCTTCTTCGAATGTCATTGTCCCGTCCATATAGGCTTCGGCAGCGGCTATTTCGGACTTGAAAACGAGATCCCGATAGAGTCGTTTGTCTGACAGACGCATAACAACGGTCGGCCCTTCGGTCCCTGAAAAGACGTGGCGCTTGCCATCGGCGTCGATGACATCCAGACGGCCCTTCTTCACAAAGGCTTTCATCATGTGAGATAATGGAAACATGGTGAGACTTGCTTGCCCGGTTCAACACTGCCCGCTTACTAGTCTACCCGTGTTAAGTCCTCAACATAAAACTGCATGATTTATGCTCATACAGAGGGGATTGGGCTGGAACGCCGTGCCGCACTACTCAAGCTCTATGATTTGGATCTTCTTGTTTTCAAACCCCAGCGCAATATCTCCGCGCTTCAGTTCCAGCGCCTGATTGCCAAACAAGTCGCGCCGCCATCCGCGCATCGCCGCCACATCTGCCTCATCATCAGCAGCAATTTTTTCAAGATCATCGACGGTGGCAATCACCTTGCTAGCCACACCTTGTTGTTCGGCAACGACTTTGAGCAGAACTTTGAGCAGTTCGGTGGCTGCCCCGGTGCCCTCTGGTGAGCGGGTTGGGCGCGGGACCGCAGGCAACTCTTCGCTTGGGATTTCCAGTGCCGCGTTTACTGTTTCCAGCAGGCCGTCGGCATATTTTGAGCCTTCAAAACCGCGTGGCACTGCGCGCAGGCGGCTGAGACTGTTCCTGTCCCTCGGGTGCTGTTGGGCAATCTCATATATGGCATCGTCCTTTATTACCCGCCCGCGCGGAACATCGCGTTGCCGGGCTTCCTCTTCGCGCCATCGGGCAACAGCTTGCATGACTGCCAGATCCTGCGGTTTGCGCACTCGCATTTTCAACCGTGTCCAGGCTTTTTCAACCGGCAAATCATAGGTTTCGCTCGTGGTAAGGACTTTCATTTCCTCATCCACCCAGGAAGAACGTTTTTGTTTTTCCAATTGGCCTTTCAACTTTGCGTAAACGTCCCGCAAATGGGTTACGTCTGCCAAGGCGTAGTTGAGTTGTTTTTCGGTCAGGGGGCGGCGCGACCAGTCGGTAAACCGCGAGGTCTTGTCAATCTGTCCGCCTGTGATCTTTGCCACTAACAGATTATAGGCAATTGAATCACCATAACCACAGACCATTGCGGCGACCTGTGTATCAAAAAGGGGTTGGGGAATGAGGCCACCAAGATTGTAGATGATTTCTAGATCCTGGCGTGCAGCATGGAAAACCTTGACCACGCTTTCATCGGCCATGAGATCAAAAAACGGCTTCAGATCAATACCGTTGGCCATTGGGTCGACAATGCATTCATTGTCGGGGCCGGCAATCTGAATCAGGCACAATACTGGCCAGAAAGTTGTTTCTCGCAGAAACTCTGTATCTACGGTGACATACTCGTGTTGAGCAAAAGACTGGCAGATTTCAGCCAGTTCTTGAGTATCGGTAATTATTTTCATTTTCGCGGTATAACCGGGCAACCGGGTCAAGACCAGCCCGAATCTCAATGGCCTTTGCGGCCCCGTGTTCTCACAAGTCTTTGCATAACCGGTGATGTGCGCAGAAGCATTCTGAATGGCCGCCGCAAATTGGCCGGAACAGCCTTGCGCTGACGCATACGCCACAGCGTGACGACCACAAGTGAACCGTGAACAAAACTGGTGAAAATGAACAGGGCGGAGGGGCCGTAAAGGCTGAGCATGAGCGATGAAGCCGGTGGGCCAATGGATGCGCCAATGCCGTAGAAAAACATCAATCCAGCTGCGAGCAACACATATTGATCCTTGTTTGCGCGATCATTGGCATGGGCCGCTGACAGAGAATAAAGCGGCAACGAAAAAGCGCCGAAGAGAAAAGTGCCAATATAGACGAGCAAAAGATTGGAACCGGCTACCAGGGAGATGAACATGCCCGATACAACCGCCCCAGTGGTCGCAGCAATCAAAACCCAGCGTCTGTCAAACCGGTCCGACATCCAGCCCAATGGATATTGCAGCACCGCCCCGCCGATTACGCCAAGCGAAATGAATGTCGCGACACTCGACAGAGTAAGCCCAATGGATTCGGCATAGAGTGGGCCAACATATCGAAATGCCGCATTGGTCATGCCGATCGCAACACATCCAATGCTAGCCAGAGGGGAGATTGCCCAAATTTGCACGATGTCGAATTTAACAACTTCCGGTGCTTTTGGGCTTGACCGGTCGCCAATCGCCACTGGCACCAGCGATAGGGAGATCATCAGGGCCATAATGGCGAACAGTGTAAAGCCATCAGTGCCGAAGATCGGCATGAGGAATTGCGCGCCCGACACCACCAGAATGTCCAGAACCCGGTAAAACGCCATGACCTTGCCGCGATTTTCATTTGCCAGCCCGGAATTGAGCCAGCTTTCAATGGTGGTGAACAGGCCGGAGAAACAGATGCCAATGACCAGTCTGGCAGCCATCCAGCACCATGGATCAATGACCATTATCATCACCAGAGTTGCGCTGGATGCCACCGCGGCAAGCGCTGCAAAAGTTCGAATATGCCCCACAGCGTGAAGCAGTTTCGGAGCCGTGATGCAGCCAATCAAGAAGCCGATGAAATAGGTCGTCCCCATCCAGCCAATTTGTCCTGCAGACATGCCTTCCTGCGCACCGCGTACTGCAATCAGGGTTGAGAACAACCCATTTCCACCCAATAGCAGGCCTGCTGCCATGAGGAGCGGGATCAAGGGGCGAATGGCAGACATGAAGGGATATTGCCTAAGGTCAGGATGGATCAGTAGTCGCTCGAAAAACCCTGCAAGGATAGCCGCATTCTCTGCGGCATACCAATTTCTTTGTCGGATTTGTGGAGCAAAGGCTCTCAATTGGGTTGTTCAGGTGCCCTTTCAGCAGATTTGCGGTATTTTCAACAGTGAAACTGGCGTCAATTGCAGCACTCAAACCTTGACTTTCTGCGGCACTCGTGGCCAAACCCGCGCAAATCTTTCGCGCGACAGCCAAAGACGCGCCAAACCCAAAAATTCATGCAGGAAACCACCATGCACCGCTACCGTAGCCACACTTGTGCCGATCTTCGCTCGAGCGATGTCGGCAAGACCACTCGCCTTTCGGGTTGGGTCCACCGGGTTCGCGACCATGGAGGTGTGCTGTTCATCGATTTGCGTGACCACTATGGCGTCACCCAAATTGTTGTCGATCCGGATTCAGCTGGTTTCACAACCGCCGAAGCCGTGCGTTCCGAGTGGGTGATCCGCATTGATGGCGACACCAAGGCCCGTACGGAAGAGACCGTAAATCCTGAGCTTCCAACCGGTGAAATCGAAGTCTATGCCCGTGAGATTGAAGTCTTGTCGAAGGCTGCAGAATTGCCGTTACCGGTTTTCGGTGAACTGGATTATCCAGAAGATATTCGCTTGAAATACCGCTTTCTGGACCTGCGTCGCGAGACGCTGCACAACAACATCATGAAACGCATGGCGATTATCTCGGATATGCGCCAGCGCATGAACAAGGCCGGATTCAATGAGTTTTCTACGCCGATACTTACCGCTTCTTCTCCCGAAGGTGCGCGAGATTTCCTGGTTCCAAGCCGCTTGCATCCTGGTCAGTTCTACGCTTTGCCCCAGGCTCCGCAACAATACAAACAGTTGATCATGATGTCGGGTTTTGACCGGTACTTTCAAATCGCGCCCTGTTTTCGCGATGAAGACCCGCGCGCTGACCGTCTGCCGGG
>JBPCWM010000217.1:0-11342 GCA_051009515.1 Rhizobiaceae bacterium
TCAGCCGAAACAGGGTGATCTTTATCCCCTTCAAATCTCTCTTGCTGCACATCAAAGGGAACGCCAAGCACGATTGGCAGCCGGTCTTTCTTGGCACTCGCAAATGCTCGGTGGACGTCACCAATCATGGTTGTGGGATCATGAAGGGCTCGATATTCCGCACCGCAAGCGCTGACAAAGGGTTGTTGATCAATACCTTGATTGTACCAGGCCTTGTGCAGCGGTGCCTCACCGGCGAAAATCACCATGGGAATTCGGGCCCGCACGGCAATTGGCAAAATGGTCATGATCTGAGTCAGTCCCGGACCACAGGTTATGGTTGCGCATCCAATTCCACCTGTTTCGCGTGCAAAAGCTGCTGCACCAGCAACGGCGGCATGTTCGTGGCGAGTGTAAATACACCTGACTCCACGACCTGCCAGGGCACCGGCCCAGTGCATGTTGGCGTCGCCAAGCAAAGCAAAACACGTACTCACTTGTTCGCGCACAAATGCTTGTGCCAATGCTTCATAGAGTTTCATGCTTTTGGCTCCAATTTGAATCCATATCGGAACAGAAGAACACCGAACCATACTGTCAGGAATATGCGTGCCAGATGGTGAAGAGCTACAACAACTGGATTGAAGTTCAGCGTTAATGCAATGAGGCTCATCTCAGCCAGTCCGCCGGCAGCAAAGCTGATAAACAACGCACCAAAATCTGCCGGTACCAGCTGGGCCAACACCGTTGCGGCTGCAGCAGCAAGCGCCAGCATATAGATGCCGGAGAGCAATCCAACACCCAGGCCACGAACCAGCAACTTGCGGGAAATTCCTGAAAACTGCGCCCCAAGGGAAGCACCAATCATGTATTGAGCAACGTGCTGAAGCCAGAAAGGCGTGGAGACAGAGACGCTGCCGGTGACGGCAACGGCAAGCCCCAACAAAAGCGGCCCGGTCAGATGCGCCACCGGCAGTCGCATGGCCCGACCAGCGAACAAGCCAACCGCAGCGATTGCAAGAATGACAATGATGTCTTGGCTGCTGTAATTTCCCATAGCGAGAGACTCGCCGGCGATCGACCCCACCGCATTTCCCTGCACCACCCAAAACAACAACGGCACCGTTGCCACCACCAAAATGATCCGAATGAAATGTTGGGCCGTAACAACGCGCACATCAGCATTTGCTTCTTCAGCCAGAGAAACCGAATCCACAATTCCGCCAGGCAGCGATGCAAAATAGGCATCAAGCCTTTTATAGCGTCCAATTAAACGCATGATCGCGTAATTCCCGCCATGTGCCAGCAGAATAAAAGGGACGATGGCCAATGCCGAGATCCAGAATTCTGGCAGGAGAGGCAAAAGCTCTGGCGAAAACCGTGTGCCGATCATTGACCCGATTATCGCTGCAAAAACCAAACGAACCCACCGCGAAACCTTTGGCAGTTCACGGCCATCGCGCTCGTAATACAGAACAAACCCAGCGGCCCCGAAAATGCCCCCCAATAGAAAGGGCATCGGAACGCCGATCATAAACGCGACGACACCGCCTGCCAGGCTGAATAGAAACACGAGCAGAATACGGAAATCCATGTTCCAGGGCCAACTCTGCTAGTTTTCAGTCTCACGTCCACGATAACTTGACCAGACCCGGAATATCACCACTGCCGCTCCGATCAGAAGGAATATTGGCGCATAGGAAAACTTGCCCTGATATTCGAAATTGAGGAAGATCAAAGCGCCGTTATCGGAGATGATCATGGATTGGCGAAACGCCTCTTCCATGCTTGAGGTCAAAACAAAGGCGATAATAAAAGCCGCCGCAGAGAAATTGGTTCGCCGCATTGCATAGCCAATGACGCCGAACAACAGTGCGAACCCAACATCCCAGATTGACGCACGCGAGGAATAGCTCGCTGCCAGCGCCGTCATGAAGATGAATGGGTACAGGTATTGCGTTGGCAAAAGGGCAATCATCTTGCCCACATAGGGCGCCGCGAAATATCCAATGATCGCGTAGCACGCAATCCCAATCAGGCCTGCTGCAAAGACACCGAAGATGAACTCCCGCGGGCTGATTAGTTGTCCACCCATGAACAGCGGCGGTTCGCTTGCAAAAATCGTTGGTCCCGGTTGCAAGCCGTTAACAAGGAACATGCCAATCAAAACCGCAGCAATTGTGGAGCCTGGGATGCCAAGCGTCAGCAACGGGATCATCGACGGGCCAGACACGGCGTTATTGGCACTTTCCGGCGCCGCAATGCCTTCTACCACGCCAGTGCCCCAATCTTTTTTGTTCGTGGCTTTACGTTTTTCTTCGCCGTAGGCCACGAAACACGCAACAGACGACCCAAGACCCGGCATCATGCCAATCAGGGATCCATAGATCGATGAGCGAAACATCAGCGGGACGCAGCGCTTGAACTCTGCCCAGGTAAAGTAATGCGCAGTAGGATCATCAACCGCAGTTCCGTCGAGATCAATCATTTTGATCTTCGCAGCTTTTTCCGCCTGTATGATCACTTCGGAAATCACGAAAACACCGATCAAAAGTGGCACGAGAGCCATACCGGATTCCAGCTCCGCTACCCCCATAGTCATCTTGAACTGACCCGTGATGATGTCCTCACCAATCAGTCCTATGACGGCGCCGAACAAGGTCGAAACAATGCCTTTGATGATGCTGTCACTCACCACCGAACCGATAACCACGAAGGCCATTAGGTAGATCGCAAAATTTTCAGGCGGCCCAAACTTGCGGGTAAACGCTGCGATTGAAACCGCGCCGAATATCAGCACGATCTCGCCAAAATAGTCGCCATAGGCTGAAGCTACGGTCGCCGTTTTGAGGGCTTTGCCTGCCTGACCTTTCTGGGTCATCGGATAGCCGTCTTGCATGGTTGCAGCAGACGCTGCGGTGCCAGGCGTATTGAATAATATCGCTGCAATTGAGCCACCATACCGGCCAGACTTACCAATCACATAGAGGAAGGCGAGTCCCGCCAAACCGCCGATCTCATCGTTATAGACGATCAGGATTGGCAGCATCATGGCAATAGCCGCCGCTGCGGTTAAGCCGGGCAATGCGCCAAATACGATTCCGACAAAAGCCGCAAGAACGACAAAAATCAGGGCGAATGGATCATTAAACAGGATCACAAATCCGCAGGAAATATCGAAGAAGAGAGAGAGGAACCCGAAGCTTTCAAACCATGCTTCAAGGCCCGCGCACTGGTCTTGCATCATGTTATTTGGCCCCCGTAATCCAATTGGTATAGGGGCGCATATCGACTAGGGCTCCCTTGGGATCATTCAAGCGCATGACCCCCATAAAAACAGCCTGAAAAGCGAAAGCTAATATGACAGCGCCAACAATCATAATCGGCCACTTACGGACTCCGAAGGTGAACAATGTGGCAATGAAGGTAAATATCAAGGCAGTAAAATAACCGAAGGCCCAGAAGAGCAGCACGAAAAATGCACCACAGCCGACAACCATGAAGATGCGCCGTAGATCACTTTCCAGAAAACCATAACCTTCCTTCAGGTCACCAGCGCGACCGGTAAAGGCACGAACAGCCAGCCAAACGCCACTGAGAACCAGCGCTCCTGCCAACAGCATCGGCATTGTTCGGGGGCCCACGGCTTCGCGTGATGTTTCGATGGTGAAGGCCTGGAATACGAACCAAATGCCGACAAGCAAGACGACGGTTGCAACACCGTACTCGACCTTGATTTTATAATTTTGGTTGTCCATCTGCCCCGCTCGCATTTGGCATCCCATGGGATGAAACAATAAGGGGCAAGCCCGCAAAAGGCTTGCCCCAATCTTGCAGTAATTGCTTACTGGTTAGCGATGATCTCTGCGACCACAGGTCCCATGACGTCGAACATCACGCCCTGAGCTGCAGTGGCATCCGCTGAGTTGGTATAAAACGATGCAAGATCGTTTTTGCCCATGTAGCGCTTGTAGCCCTTGATGCCCGCGATGGATTCAATGGCTGCACCGACGTCGCTCTTAACTTCATCAGAAACACCATTGGCAGCAAACAGACACATCAGACCTGTAAATTCAATTCCAGGTGTGCCCTGCTCTGTGAACGTTGGCAGTTCAGGCGCCATTGGATCACGCTCAGCACCGGCAGAAGCCAAGGCGCGGATGTCAGCTTCAAAACCAGGCAATGTGTTTACACCACCAAAGACCGCGTCCACTGATTTGGAAACCAGAGCGGCACGTGCCTTGGAACCGCCTTTAAACGGAACTTTCTTGTGCTTGATGCCGTTGGCGTCAAAGAATACGTGCCCAATCGTGGCATGCATGGTTGCAGCACCCGAAGTGCCCCAAGTGATTTCTTTGCCAGATGCTTTTGCACTGTCGATAAACTCTTGCATGTTCTGAGCACCATTAGAGGCGTGCACCTGCAAAGACGTCACCAACTGCGATGCGCAGCCAAGGTTAACGAAATCGTCTGGAATGTGATAAGGACGGTCAGCACCTTTGGCGAGTTCACCAGCGATGAATGTACCGATGTTGATCATATAAAGTGTATGACCATCACGCTCTTCGCCAAGAACAGCCGATGCTGCTTTTTGGCCTGACGCACCCGGTAGGTTGACGATGTAGGCAGGCATGCCATTCATGCTAGGCGCTTCATGCATATACGATGCAAATCCGCGAGCGGTCGTGTCAGTACCACCACCAGCAGAGAAGCCGACCATGATTTTGATTGGTTTGGATGGATAGCCATCGGCGATTGCAGCGCCTGAGGCGAGCATTGTTGTTGCTGCAATACCTGCAGCCAGTTTCGTTGTGAACTTCATATGTTCCTCCCTAAAAATGCGACCGTCGAATAGCATTATTCAACCCTCATGAATAGGTGCCTACGAAAATTAGTTGATCAATCAACCAACGATCTGGGCTTGCTTTGCAGTCGAAGATAATTATCACTTCACTGCGATTGAAAAGGAAACAGCCATGTCAGCCAGCCACCCATTCGATGGCATTCTTGTAGTCGATTTTACCCACGTCTTGGCAGGACCCGCATGTTCTTACTACCTCGGCCTGTTAGGAGCTGAAGTCATTAAAATTGAGTCGGAGCAAAAGGGGGACGCTATCCGCCATCGGGGTGGCACCGATGAAGAGGCTGCCAAACTTGGTATGAGCACCTCCTATCTGACACAGGCTGCGGGAAAGCGATCCATGACGCTGGACCTGGAATCGGACCAGGGACTGAAGTTAATGCACGAATTGCTCTCAAAGGCAGACATCCTGGTTGAAAATCACATTCCTGAAACCATGCGGCGACTTGGACTGGATGAAACCAGTCTCGCAGCCCGACACCCACATCTCATTCATTGTGCAATGACCGGATATGGTCGCGGTGGACCACAGGAAAACACATCCGCCTATGACGTCAACATTCAGGCGTCCTGCGGTCTTATGGAAGCCACTGGCACGTTGGAAAGCGGACCGATGAGGACAGGCGCTCCGGTGCTCGATTATGCCACGGCAATGGCGGCGGGGTTTGCAGTTTCTGCAGCATTATTTGAGCGTGCCAAAACCGGACGGGGAAGCTTTGTAGATGTTTCCATGCTGGAAACCGGGTTGAGCTTGATGAGCTCCTCAGTCACCGATTTCCTGAAAACCGGCAATGCTCCACGGCGCAGGGGTAATCTGGCTAACTCTCGATCTCCCGGTGCCGGCAGTTTTGCCTGTAAGGAGGGTGTCATGTCATTGGGTGTCAACGAAGAGTCCCACTTTCAAAGTCTCGCTGCGGCGCTTGGACGCAACGATTGGCTGACTGACCTCAAATTTGCTGAAAGAAGTGCACGAAAGGCCCACTCCGGGGAATTGGTGAACCAATTGGAAGAGGAGCTTTCAAAGCAAACCGCAATCGAATGGGAACCGGTTTTGCAGTCTCATGGAGTGCCCTGTGCCCGGCTTCGTAGCCTTCCCGAAGCACTGGATTCTGTTCAGGTCAAGCAGCGCGGGTTTGTGCAAACATTGCCAGACGGTGTATCAGTACCAACTCTCCCTTTTCGATTGGGTGGCGCGGACGCTTACGTATCTGGGTCCTCTGCGCCGGAACTTGGCGAACATAATGACGAGATCAGGCAGTGGCTCGACCGGGAAAGTCAATGACCGCTCCACCGCTGTGCAAACCGCCTGACCCACAACCGCGGCGCCCAAAAAATGAAGTACCTTATGGGGCTTGCGATTGTCACTTTCACGTATTTGATCTTCCGTCTCCTCAGGTTGACTCACGCAGTTACACCGCACCACCCGCACCCTTGAGCGCATATAAGGAAATGCAAGCTGCAGTGGGCCTGCAACGGGCTGTGATCGTGCAACCCAGTATCTACGGAACGGATATTCGAACAACGTTGCAAAACGTGACCGATACCCGATTGATGAAGTCAATCGTCGTGGTCAATGATGACACCGGTCTAAAAGAATTACGACACCTTGGCGAAAACGGTGCAGTTGGCGTGCGGGTCAATATGCTGTTTTCCAGCGACGCGCGTCTGGGTGAACTGAAAGGACTGGCTGGCCGGATGGCGGATCTCGGTTGGCACCTTCAGGTGTTAGCTGATGTTTCGTGTTTGCCCGATCTGGAGAAAATTGTGAAATCTTTGCCGATTCCGGTGGTTTTCGACCACATGGGGCATGTGCCGATCCACAATGGAGTATCGGACCCCGGCTTTCAATCCTTGCTTCAGCTTCTGAACCAAGGGCTAGCTTGGGTGAAACTCTCCGGCGCCTACAGATTGGCTGATCCCGATACCAAGAACTATTCTCACGTTGCCCCTATGGCGCAGGCTCTTGTGTCGGCCAATCCCGATCAAGTGGTCTGGGGCAGCGACTGGCCGCACCCATCGTTGAACGGGCCGATGCCGAATGATGGCGACTTAGTGGACCTGCTGTTCGACTGGGTCGACAAGGAGACTGCGAACAAAATTCTGGTCGACAATCCAGAGCGTCTTTATGGTTTTCCAAAGTGGGAGACAACAAGTGGAATTTGAAGCCGAAGTCAGCGCGGCGCTTGATGTCATGCAGGCCCATATTGAGGCGCTCAACGCAAAAGACGAAACAGGCATCGCCGCAACTTTGCACTTTCCGCACTACCGTCTAAGCGGTGCCTATCTGAAAATCTGGAACGAAGCAGACAGCTATTTTTCGGATTTTCGAGCCCGTTCGGGAGCCCATTGGGCACGATCAAGTTTTGACGATATCAGGGTTTTACAAGCGGCTGAAAACAAGGTGCACCTGGACGCTGAAATCAATCGTTACGACACCAATGACGTCATCATAACCACTTTCTGCTCGCTTTGGGTTATCACCAACGAGGGAAACCGTTGGGCGGCCAAGTTCCGTTCTTCTTTTGCCGCTAAATAGGGAGCCACAATATGAAAGTCACACTCTTGGGCACCGGATCACCGGTTCCAATGTTAAACAGAGCAAGCTCCGGCTATCTAATTGAAATCGGCGATGAGATGTTGGTTTTTGATCACGGTGCCGGGGCGCACGAAAACTTCCTGCGTGCCGGCAAACGCGCAGTCGATTTGAATACGATATTTTTTTCCCACCTACATACGGATCATTGCCTGGACTATGCTCGACTTGTGCACAGCCGCTGGGATCAGGGCGCCGGACAGGTTCCAGATCTCAAAGTTTATGCGCCATCTTATATGCAACGGATGACAGATTTGCTTTTCGGCGAACTGGGTGTGTTTCACAATGACCTTGATGGTCGCATGAACTCCAAACCCAGCCAGCGGGTTTATCTCAATCGCGGTGGCACTCTGCCGCGTAAGCGGCCGCAACCTCAGGTGACAGGACTCTATGATGGGCAAGTCATAGAGAGTGACCATTGGAAGGTCACGGTTCGTGAGGTGATCCATCAACCAGGTCAAATTGAACCCTACGCATTTCGCTTGGAAACAGCCGAAGGTGTTTTGGTCTATTCCGGCGACACGGGTCCCTGTGAGGCAATTGAAGAACTTGCTCAGGGAGCCGATTTGCTAATCCACATGTGTTACTTCATATCCGGTTCGTTCATGAAACCTGATCAGCAGCTGACGTCTTCCGGTCATCTTGAGGCCGCCAACACGGCTGCGAAGGCCGGCGTGAAGTCTCTGATCACTACGCATTTTACGCCACAAATGGACGCGCTGGGCGTCAAAGAAAAGTGTCTCGCTGAGATGCGCGAAATTTATGACGGGCGGATAATCTGGGGCGAAGACCTGCTTGAGATCCCGCTGCATGCACAAGAGCTTCCACATGCTGGCTAGAACCAAGTTGCAACATAATGGATCAACACAAGAAGGGTTAGTCAAACCATGACGGACAAACTACATGCGGGGCGTACTGCTTTCGTTTCTGGTTCTGGGCGAAATATTGGGCGAAGCATTGCCGTGCGGCTAGCACAGGCCGGAGCAAATGTTGTGCTCAACGGGTCGAGCAACGAGGCCGCCTGTGAAGAGACGGCTGAAATGGTTAGAAAAGCCGGACAACAAGCTGTGATCGCGATGGGTGATATGAGCAGCGCAGACGATGTGCAGCGGATCGCCGAGACCGCGCTCGCACGCTTCGGGCGCGTTGATATACTGATCAACAATGCAGCGCGGCGACCTCACAAACCCTTTCTTGACCTGACCGATGATGACTGGAATGCGGTGGTTGATACTGCGTTGACCGGGCCGTTTCGAACAGCCCAAGCTTTCCTGCCTGGTATGGTCGATGCTGGCTGGGGCCGGATTATCAACTTTGCCGGTATGAAAGCAATGCGCGGTTACCATGAAGGGGCACCCATTTCAGCAGCCAAGCACGGTGTGTGGGGTTTGACCAAAGTTTTATCGCGGGAATTTGCAGCTCATGGAATTACCGCCAACGTAATATCACCGGGCCAGATACGCAAAGACAGCGACACCGAGGACAACCCGGAACTGACAGCAACGATTCCTGCCGGTCTGATGGGTCGCTCATTCGATATCGCTGCTGCGGTTGCCTTTCTTGCCTCTCCCGACGCAGGTTTCATCACCGGCCAAATGATCGCTGTAAACGGTGGAGAGGAGACGTGAGAGTGGGTGGATAATCCTTGCCCTGGTTTTCAAGCATCCGGGGTACGGGTGAGAAGCTGAAGCCATAGCTGGTGGAGTTCCTGATCAATCTGGCCTGGCAAGTCCTCTTCCCAAGCAAGATAATCGCGTGAATCCTGCATGTTGCCATGGTGACGCCCGGCAAACAGCGCACTTTCGTCAACGGCTGACTCGATCTCACCTGGACCAATTTGCTCTGGATCAAAGGCTCGAATATCCCAGCCAAAAATTCCTTTGATCTGCCAACCGTATTGCGATA
The DNA here is from genome assembly GCA_051009515.1 of Rhizobiaceae bacterium. Taxonomy (GTDB): domain Bacteria; phylum Pseudomonadota; class Alphaproteobacteria; order Rhizobiales; family Rhizobiaceae; genus Pseudahrensia. The sequence continues at coordinate 9,339 of JBPCWM010000217.1, forward strand.
GCAGATTGGCAGTTTCGCTCCCATGCTCGATGTCGCGGCCAATTATGACAATCGGGTCTTTTTTCGGCCGACAAGCTTGATCACCTGTCAAAAGAGCACCGATATTCCGCCATTGGCTGCCCTTTACATGAGCGTTGTAAAAGTCACGTGATGGCCTGAAATCCAGAAGGGTTCCAGAAACATCTCGATAACGTAATAGCTGATCTGCAGACAATAAATCATAAGAACCAGAATACTGATCTGGTCGCTGGTTATCGTGCAAATCGTTAGCAAGCGGCTCTGACAGATAAACGACCCGCGCCGAGATCCCCATCGCTCGCAACCAGTAAGCAGCAAACGCTGCCCGACTTCCGGAACCCTGATCAAACAGAATGACAGGCACATGATAGCGGGCCATCCGCCGATCGGTTTGCTGAATAAGATTTGTGCCGGAAATCTGAATGATACCATGACCCATCGTCTGTCCTGTTGCTGCATCATCCGACACATCAAAAAGGTGTTCCTTACGGTGTGTCGCCACAAAGGATTCCAGTTCGGGGCCTTTCACATAGTCAAACGCGATGTTCCACTTTCGGAGGAAGTCGTGGATCGGCCCTGCCATGTCTGTTTCACTTGCAAACAGCCGATTGGCGTCGTGTTCTCGTTCATGGCCGTCTAGCTGCCAGGCCTGTGTGCCTCCCCGGAAGATTGCATACGGCCCACTGTATCCAGCAGCTTTTAGCGTGCAGGCCCCGATAATCGAGCGGGTGCGGCCCGCACAATGCAGCAACGCCATCTTGCCCGTATTTTTCAGCGCCGACATGTTGGCCAGCATCAGACTGTTGGGGAGGCTCTGCGAACCAGGAATGGTGAACAGTGAATATTCCGCCGTTGGCCGCACGTCGAAAAGCATGGCATCCTGATATTCGCTTAAGAAGTCGGCCGGGGTGAGTTCAGGCAAACCCGAAGTGTGCGCCACAACCTCGCCAAAGGCTTTCGACCAGACAAATTCCCCCTGAACAAATCCACCGCCAAAGTTGTCGGGTCGACTGGTTTTACATGGCGTGACATTGTCGTAACCAAGTTGCCTCAAAAGCTGCACGGCGGCCTGGCTGGCCGCATCGTTCCAATCGAGAAGGAAAATGGGAAAAGAACCATCCGGAATCATGCGGCTGATTTGCGCCGATAGGACCGAAAGTGGGATATTAGTGCTGCCAAACCAGTGGCCATTCACGTGGTCGCGGCGCTCACGTGCATCAATGAGTGCGAACGGCTGACCAACATCGTACAGTGATGCAAACAGACCATGACTCATGGCAAAACATCCCTTCGATTGTTCGAGAAAAGCTTTTACACAGCTTCAAATCGCAGCCGTTTGACCTGGCTCATATCCATACCTTCTATCCGCAACAGGCTGGTTGGGCCCGTGCGGCTTGGCGCGTGCAGATCCCCCACTTCATAGGCATGTGCATCACCGGGGCGTAGGCTATAAGTTCGGGTCGCTCGAACTTTTCCAGGTGTTTCTTCACTGGCTGGAGACAGCAATTCATAATCTGTCATTTCTGTTTCACCCCGAGCTTGGGCGTAGATCGCCCAGGATGATCCATGATCATGCGGAGAAGATAATTTCGGCCCCTTATATTGATGTGCCAGAATGCAAAATCCCAGATCGGGATCCTGATACAGCAGATCGCGCTCTCCAGTCGTTGATGGTATCAAAGCCTCTATATTCGCCGGATCCGAAAGCAAATCAGACAGTGTTGCCACCACTTTAGAACGGCCCGCAGGCCCGGGATTCGCGCTCAACAGATCCCTGCATTTGCTGGCCAAGTCAGACAGAACATTTTCCATATTGAGGTCTCCTGTTTACGGATCATGAGGGATAAGCCGAACAATGTGCGGCTGTGATGCTAGTCTAAGGCGTCAAAAGGATCTTACCAATATGTTGGCTTGATTCCATCAATTCATGTGCCTGTGCTGCTTGCGAGAACGGAAATACTGCATGTGTTTCCGTCGTGATTGTTC
>JBPCWM010000218.1:0-9726 GCA_051009515.1 Rhizobiaceae bacterium
GCTTTGGAATAGACTATAACGGACGCTTGGGTTCAGATGTCCGCGAGCATAGCGCTACCGCATTTCTCAAGGTAACCTGGTAGGCGCACCTCTGCTGCAGCTTCCCCGATCAGTGAAATGATTCCTCAATGATGCCAGCAATGGTGAGCCTGTGCCCGCGAAAGTGCTCAGGGGTCTGGCCGTCCATGTCGCATTGAGAATCGAGTTTCTCGTTCTGGTGCCAAACAACCAATTGATTGTATCCATCGACTTTGGATATGGTCGATCATGAACGAACATTTCCACGGACCAATTGGATGCGGCAAGTCAGCACAAAAACAGCACCCAAAGTCCGGCAACTCATCAGGCCAGTTAAAATCAGAAATAGTGGCCTTTGGTTCCGGTTGGTAATAGTTGCTTTTGTGGTTAGCTCTATGTGGGCGCCAAATGCGGCGGCTCAGGAAAAGCCCCTTAATGATCCTTTGTTTGAGCGTGGTATGGCCCTGGTCGGTCACAATTGTGGGCGGTGTCACGCTATTGGGAGTGAAGGAGAAAGCTCCCATTCAGAAGCCCCGCCGTTTCGCGATTTATTGCAGCGCTACCCCATTGACGCATTGGAAGAGAGTTTCATCGATGAAATTTACAGCCAGCATCCTGACATGCCGGTATTCAAAGTAACGCCGGAGCAACTGGACGCAATCTTGTATTATATTGCGGTCATCCAGAGAGACTGATTCAGGCCCCGGGTTCCCGTGTTGAACGAACTACCGGCAGTGGGCTCCAGGTTCAAGAGCCAAACCTACACCGCTCAATACCATAAATTGGCAGATACTGGCGGAATGCGGCCGATCAGTTGTGATGACGCCCCATCATGGCTTCATGAACGGCTTGCATCCCTCTATCCGCCATGTCCGAAACTTCATCGGCATGGGTATGCAATGCCTTAACCACTTCCGGATCATCCGAAGTTTGAACCACTACCACTCCCTCATCCGTTGAATCGATCTCCGTCCGAATCCTGTCTGCGCGTTCAAATATGATGTCCAATGTTGGACTCTGGATAAATATCTTGGGGTCACGCCCCTCTTCGACCCGGTTAATCATTCCCACTACATGGGAGGTGATCACCGCCATTAATTCATCATTGGCGGAATAGGTAACAGTACGAATCCCGTCAGGAAGTTTTTCTACCTCGCGTGATATGTCTGGGAAGTTACGGAACATTTCAGCCAGTTCCGCGCTTTCTTCTTCCGTCGCATCCAAACCACGTAAACCCGGCATAGTTTGCATATCATGCCCTGATCCATATTTGCCATGTTGCCTTCCCATACCCTGATGTTTGCCCATCCCATGATGCTTCATCTGTGCCCAGGTGGCCCCTCTTTCAATCAGAAATGCACCACCAGTAAACAACGCCAATATTCCGACTAGGATCAGAAGCTTAAGCCCAAGGCTCATTGAAAAATTTCGGGCTGGATGTTTCATAGGAGTTGCCTTCAGATTGTATATTAACACATTCTAATATATTAATATAAAATAGGCCATACTATGGCAATTGGAAACATGTCGAGTGCACATTTACGTTTTTGAGGCTGGCAGGGGAGGTGCAGTTGGCATGGTCAACAATCCTGCTGATCGGGAAAGAGTTCGCGGTATCAAGCAAGAACCCAATTGCCGATTACTCAGATCCAGGCTTTATGTAAATTGCCCCGACTTTTCTAAACAAACTGGCACCGGACCTTCCGGGGCACAAATATACCGGAATTGACATGTATCAATCCACACGCACTTTGTTTCCAATAAGGTACAGGTGAAGTTTCAATCCAACCTGGCAGCTAGCGATGACACCTCATAAGACATCAGAATTTTCAAAACTGAAAATCCGGAACAGAGTCGCAGGATTGTTGTGCTTTCCGTTATTGCTATCGCTTGCTCTCACTTCAACCTCCCAAGGCCAGGAAAATGATACCATATGGCAGGACAAGGAGCGCGGAGAGCGATTAATGCGCAGGCATTGTTCAAGATGCCATACAGTCGGGCTGGCCGGGGACCCAACCCCCAATGGGGCTCCCGTTTTCAGAGATTTATCAAAGACTGTTTCATTGGAAGATCTGGAGGGTTCGCTTTCAGACGGCGTTCTGACTGGTCATCCGAAGATGCCAACTTTTTACTTCACATCTAACGAAGTAGGAATGATCATGGCCTATCTAAGATCAATTCAAGGACAATAGCTGCCGACTTAAATCTACTTTGCAGCTGACGAGACTGCGGACATGTTACTGAAGAAAGCGAACTTGCAATTCCTGCTCTTGTTGCTTTTGATTGCCGCTATTTTGGGCGCGGCGTATGGGGCGATCCTGGATCACTTCATCCGTTCCAACCTGACCGCAAATTCGTTCTTGTTAGGCGCACTGCGTGGACTAATCATGGTGGCAATCGTCATCGTATTGGAATCTGCGCTAGCCTACAGTCGGGTAGGGCGTCAGCTTCGTCTGTTGCCGTTCAGTGTTTCGTTAATCATTCGCTCTGCAACAACCACAATTGTTTTGATGCTTGCGATTACCTGTTCTCGGCTGGTGATTAGTCGTCAGGATCATTCAATAGAGCAGTGGATCGAAAGCGGCATGCTCCGCGACTTCGTATTTGTTGCGATAGTGGCATTCTCTATTCACTTCTCAATTCAGATAACCCGCATTGTTGGAGGGAAGACATTTCTCTACTTTTTGCTTGGAAGGTATAACCAGCCAGTGGTCGAGCAACGAATTTTCATGCTCATTGACATTGTTGGGTCTACATCGATCGCGCATCAGCTTGGAGAAAAGAACGCACTTGGTCTGTTTGCGCAGTTTTTCTTCGATATCAGCCAGCCAATCAAGGAGTATGGTGGTGAAACAGATCTCTATATCGGTGATGAAGTGGTCGTGTCCTGGCCACTAGCCGATGAAATCAGCAACGCTCGATTCTTGCATTGTTATTTTGCACTCTGCGACGTCTTGAATGAGAATCAGGCAGTCTATGAAAAGAAGTATGGACACAAAATCGGAATCCGCGTGGGTGTGCATGGTGGACCTGTTGCCGTTGGAGAGTGTGGCGATGCCAAACGTCAGGTCGTGTTGGTGGGAGACACAATAAATGTCGCCAAACGTCTTCAGGAATCCTGCAAAGAGTTGAATCTAAATATCCTGACCTCTGGAAAATTGCTTGAACTCACGAAACTACCCGACGGCATAACAAAAAAGTCGTTTGGAAAAAGGACGCTGCGCGGACGCGATTCCAAAACTGAGTTGTTCACACTGATAAGCCAATGAAACCCAAAACTTCGATTACGGGCTAACTGCAATTTGGGCGACCGTTTATTCCTCTACGCAGAACCTATTGTACAATAACCTGATCAGACTGAGGACCATGGGGTCCGATATGGAATAGTGAATCTGGCGACCCTCGCGGCGGGCCTGCAAAATTCCTTCGTCTTTAAGCTTTGAGAGGTGCTGTGACACCGCGGATTGACTTGCTCCAACTTTTTCTTCGATCGCCGCGACTGGCAGTTCACTATCCAAAAGGGCACACAGCACTTTCAGACGATCGCGATGTGCAATAGATTTGAGGAACTTTGCGGCTTGTTCTGGAGCATCAGATTCTCCATCGGTAAATGCGGACAGCGCGCTTGAATTGATATCGATCTGTGAGTCCATAACGCGAGATTCCCATCAGTTTCCCAGCGATCATATAGGCGAATGCAAAAAAACATTCAACTTTTTTAATATATTTTTCGGGCTCCGCATTGACATATTAAAAAAACTTAATATATCAGGTGTAAATCATATGGAGACCAACGATGAAACCTGATGTCACCCCATTTTTCGACGAAGCCACATTCACTGCTTCCTTTGTTGTAACCGACCCGGAAACCAATCATTGCGTAATCGTAGATTCTGTTCTGGACTTTGATTACGCCTCTGGCCGCACTGATTTTAGATCTGCAAACCAGATCATTGATTACGTTCAGGAGAACGATCTGACAGTGGATTGGATTCTTGAGACACATGTTCACGCTGACCATTTAAGTGCTGCACCTTATCTTCAGCAGAAACTTGGTGGAAAAATTGGAATCGGAGAGAACATAACCGTTGTTCAGGAGACGTTTGGAAAAGTCTTCAATGCGGGAACCGAATTTCAGCGCGATGGAAGTCAGTTCGACAAACTCTTTGTAGAAGGTGACGCCTTCAAAGTTGGAAATATCGAAGCTTCGGTTCTGCACACTCCCGGTCACACACCTGCCTGTTTGACTTACGTAATTGGTGACGCCGCCTTTGTGGGCGATACTCTTTTTATGCCGGACTTTGGGACGGCGCGGGCTGACTTCCCGGGCGGTTCTGCCAGCACGCTCTATTCGTCAATTCAAAAACTCTTCACTTTGCCTGATGAAACCCGCGTTTTCGTTGGTCATGACTACAAGGCGCCAGGCAGGGACGAATATGCCTGGGAGACAACGATTGGCGAAGAGAAGGCGAAGAACAAACATGTTGGTCAAGGCCGTGGCGAAGCAGAATTCGTGGCTATGCGCGAGAAGCGCGACGCCGAATTGGCGATGCCAAGGCTGATCCTTCCCTCATTGCAAGTCAACATGCGAGCGGGCGAAATGCCGCCCGAAGAAAACGACGGTAATGTCTATTTCAAAATTCCAGTGAACGGGCTCTGAGACGATGATTGAACAAAGTTATTCATATGGTTTTGTAGGCGGCCTCATGATTGGTCTGGCAGGTGTAATTTATCTCCTCGGGAACGGAAAGATCATGGGGGCGAGTGGCATCATTGGTGGCCTTGTTGATGGCTCCGGGCTGAATGATTGGAGGGAACGTGGCCTGTTTATCATCGGCCTTATCGCGGGACCGTGGCTTGTACTGTCTATCCTGGGAACTGAAGCAAAAACCAACATTTCCTCAGATCCGGCGATACTGATCGCTGCGGGGCTCTTGGTTGGGTTTGGTGCTCGCATGGCAAATGGATGTACCAGTGGTCACGGTGTTTGCGGAATTTCTCGCTTGTCGCTGAGAGGAATCGCTGCAACCGCATTTTACCTTTTTGCAGGTGGGGTCAGCGTCCTAATGTTCAAACATGTATTGGGAGTGATTTGATGCGTGGTCTGATATCTCTGGCGAGTGGCACCCTCTTCGGTTTGGGTCTCTTGGTCTCGGACATGATAAATACAAGCCGTGTGCAAGGATGGCTCGACATTTTTGGTGATTGGGATCCAACACTCGCATTTGTCCTTGGTGGTGCAATACTTCCTATGGCGATCGCGTGGCGTATAGCAAATAAGTGGTCAGCGCCGGTGGCGGGCGACAAATTTCCGTCCCGTCCCGTTCAAAAAATCACGGCTGACCTGGCCATTGGTTCCCTGATGTTTGGTGCAGGGTGGGGGCTGGCAGGTTTGTGCCCGGGGCCGTCCTTTGCTGCTTTGACTTTCGGAGGGTGGGAAGGCCTCCTCTTCGCTGGCGCCATGATTATCGGCATGATCCTGACTGCTCCGGCTAGGCGCGTTAGATTTGCAATGTCCTGAGGTTACTATGAATTATACAAAACTCGCGCCAAATTTTTTCGCCGGTCCGCAAATTGAAGCTGCTGATCTCGAGATCTTAGTTAGTCAGGGCTTCACGGACGTTGTTTGCAATCGTCCTGATCTTGAGCACCCACACGGTGCTGTTTCTGAAGTGATGTCGAATGCAGCAGAGCGGTTGGGTCTAAAATTCCACTACCATCCCATCACACCAGGTGAACCATTTGTTGAACAGGCAGAACATCTCGCTCAGATAGCCTCGCAACCGGAGGCAAAGATCTTTGCTTACTGCCGTTCTGGTGCGCGAACGTCAAACGCCTGGTCACTCGCGACCTCCACGTCGATTGGGACCAGCCAATAATATCCATACTCGGCGCCAAGAACGCCAACTCACTTCCTTACAATGCAGTTGCCACGAGGTCAGCGATGCCATCGCGCTTTTTTCCCATTCTGAACTGGGCACCATCCTACAACCGGGAGACATTTTTGGCCGATGGAACAGCCGCAATCATTGTGACAATCATGCTGATTCCCCAGTCCCTTGCGTATGCTTTGCTGGCGGGTCTGCCGCCTGAAGTCGGTCTTTATGCTTCGATCGCACCTCTTGTGATCTACACTGTGCTGGGGACATCGATGACACTGGCAGTCGGCCCGGTCGCTGTTGCGTCACTTATGACAGCTTCGGCAATCGGAGAACTGACAGCCCGTGGTACGCCGGAATATCTTGGGGCGGCAGTCATATTGGCGTTGATCTCCGGCCTTCTTTTGATCGCCATGGGAGTCGCCCGATTAGGATTTCTTGCCAACTTTCTTAGCCACCCGGTTATTTCGGGCTTCATCACCGCCAGCGCGTTAATCATCGCAATGGGCCAACTGAAACACATCCTGGGGGTCAGCATCGAGGGCCACAATCTGATAGAACAGATATCCAGCCTATTTATAAATCTTCCTGCGACAAATCTCTCAACCCTGATCATTGGTTTGGTGGCAATCAGCTTTCTTGTTTGGTCAAGACGAGCGCTCAGTCCACTTCTTGTAAAGTTGGGTTTGCCCAATTCGGTTGCGAATGGCCTTTCAAAAGCAGCGCCAGTCGTTGCCGTCATTGCTACCACGCTTTGGGTTTGGCTTCTGAACCTGCAGACAGACGGAGTTTTGGTTGTCGGTGATATTCCGCGTGGCCTTCCGAACCCCGCGCTGCCCACATTCGAGCCCGAGCTTTGGCGAACCCTTTTCTTGCCGGCATTGATGATCGGTGTTGTGGGATATGTTGAAACAATTTCCGTCGCACAGACGCTTGCAGCAAAAAGGCGTGAGCGCATTGATCCTGATCAGGAACTCATTGCGCTTGGAGCCGCCAATGTCGGATCAGCCGTTTCCGGTGGATTTCCCGTTACTGGTGGTTTCTCTCGTTCAGTTGTGAACTTTGATGCAGGCGCTCGTACTCCTGCGACTGGCGCAATGACAGCTATCGGAATTGCGCTTGCCACAATATTTTTGACACCATTTCTCTTCTATTTACCCAAGGCCACCCTGGCCGCCACAATTATTGTTGCAGTTCTGTCTCTCATAGATTTTGAAGCCATCAAACAAACGTGGACCTATTCAAAATCTGATTTCACGGCCATGCTCGGAACTATATTTGGCACGCTCATTCTGGGGGTGGAAATTGGTATCGCAGTTGGTGTTCTATTTTCACTTGTGCTTTTTCTTGGCCGAACATCACGGCCGCACTTCGCCATCGTTGGAAGGGTGCCTGGAACCGAGCATTACCGAAATATCAAACGCCACAAGGTAGAGACAACTCCGCAGATCTTGTCGATCAGAGTAGATGAAAGCCTGTACTTTCCAAATGCCCGGTTCCTGGAAGACATTGTCAACAATGCTGTTTCACAAGATTCTGAAATTCGGGAGGTGGTGCTCATGTGTTCGGCTGTGAATTTCATCGATGCCTCGGCATTGGAAAGTCTCGAACAGATCAATCACAGGTTGAAGGATGCCGGAATCAAGCTGAACCTAAGCGAGGTTAAAGGACCAGTATTGGATCGATTGAAGAAAACGGATTTCATTGATCAACTTTCTGGCCAGATTTTCCTAAGTCAATTTGTTGCGGAAAATTCGATTAAAAAAGTCCATGCAGCGGCAGAGAAAAAGATATTGTAGCTGCGCTACCTGGTCCCAAACTAGATCAGCTGTTCGGTCACGGGCCGCCCACCATATCTGGATACCATTGATCTAAATCATATACGATTTTTCCCTGATTGCTCATAGTTCGGGAAACGTGTCAGCAGGAGTTATTTCATGAAAAACTATCCAAATATTGCAAGTGAATACCATGAAGGATATCGCGATCTTGCCAAGGCAATCCCGAACACAACCAAGGCTTTTGGGGGCTTGGTCGGGGCGGCTACCAAGGATGAAGCTCTCTCCAGAAAGATGAAAGAACTTATAGCATTTGCAATCGCCATAACGGTGAGATGTGACGGTTGCATCGCCACACATGCGAACGCGGTATTGAACGCAGGTGCCACCCGTGAAGAAGTAACTGATATGATTGGCGTTGCCATTTTCATGGGAGGAGGACCTTCGTCGGTATATGGAGTCGAGGCGCTACGTGCATACGACGAATTCGCAACTGCTAAAGCTGCGGCCGGGTAATTGGCCTTGCGCCGCATCGGTCCCGTATTAGTGAACTTTATTGGGACGTCGATAGATCGGCGGCGGTGCGTTGAATTGCAGAGGGCTTGGTCAATTGTATATGGTCAATGGCTGCGGTTTTCATTCTTCCATCTAGATGACTACTAATGGGATGGACCGACTGCTCCCCACCGAGGATGCAGGCAGGTCTGTTAGGCTCTGCCTGTTAACAACAGGAGCATTATATCCCATGGCAAGATCATCCAAGAATGACATTACAGGCGTCGTATCTATTGGCGTCGATATCGGCAAGGAGGTTTTTCACCTTGTTGGCTTTGATGGTGCTGGCAAACTTGTTCTGCGACGGAAGATCAAACGGTTGGCTCTGATCTCCACGTTTGAGAAGTTCCCTCGCTGCATAGTTGGCATGGAGGCGTGCCTGAGCGCGCATTTTGTCAGCCGCACATTGCGCAAGCTTGGTTTTGAGCCGCGGATTATTCCAGCCAAATACACGAGGCCCTTCGTGAAGGGCCAGAAGAACGACTATAATGACGCTGAGGCAATTGCTGAAGCTGCGCTTCGACCAAACCTGAAATGCGTCAGTGAGAAGACCCAGGATCAGCTCGATTTGCAGGCCTTGCATCGGGTTCGCTCGCGATTGGTTTCCCGGCGCACAGCAACGATCAATCAGATCAGGGCCTTTCTGATCGAACAGGGCATCACGGTACGCACTGGCGCCAGTGCTTTGCGTAATTCGCTATTTGCGATCCTGAAGAACCGGGATGACGAAATATCACAACGTATGCACGACATCATCATCGGCCTCTATGAAGACTGGCTTTGGTTGGACGAACGTATTGAAAGCACCAGCACCGAGATAGAGACGATCGCGAAGCGTGAAGGTAGTTGTCAGAACTTGATGACCATTCCTGGTGTTGGTCCTTTGATTTCCACCGGCATGGTAGTGGCCGTTGGTTCCGGTGAAGCATTTGATCGGGGGAGAGACTTCGCCGCCTGGTTGGGATTGGTGCCCAGACAATATTCAACCGGAGGCAAACCGATCCTTGGGCGCATATCAAAACGGGGCAGCAAGTATTTGCGAACATTGTTCGTCCAAGCGGCACAGATCATCCTGATGCGGCCCCAAAACTGGCATAAATTAAGCTTTGGGGATTGGCTGGAAACAGCAGCACTAAGAATGCACAAAAACAAGCTGGCTATTGCGCTTGCCAACAAGTTGGCACGCATCGCCTGGAGCATATTGAGGAGTGGAAAGGCCTTTGATACCCATCGAACTGAAGTGACGGCAGTCTGACACGCCAACACTTCCGACTAAGTTCGCGACTGAGATGACTGCATGGAACGGATTAACAAACGCACCCGAAATCTGTGGGCTCGAATGGCATAAAAATGCCTGTCTGCTAATGAGATCAATGGCGTGTGCGTATTCCCATCAAGGCCACGGCCCGCGTGTCGATAAACAGGCCGGATACATATCAGCGACTTCCGCAATCCATCCAAACTTCTCTATTGCAAACCGCAGTCGGTCCATACAT
>JBPCWM010000219.1:0-7077 GCA_051009515.1 Rhizobiaceae bacterium
GCCGTATTTGAAAAGAAGCTGGGTGAACTGGGCGCCGAGGCAAATCTGATTTCACTCGCTGATTACGAAATGCCGTTACTGAATCAGGATGATGAAGCACGACATGGTGCGCCGGAAAATGCATGCAGACTGGCCGCATTGATCGCACAGCATCAGGGCGTAGTCCTCATCAATCCAGAATATAATGGCTCCTTTTCCGGTCTCATGAAGAACACGCTGGACTGGTTGTCCCGTGACGTCGGGGTCAAGGTGTTCCAAAACCGAGTCTTTGCAATTGCTGCGTGTTCACCTGGAATGTTGGGTGGAATCAGGGTTCTCTCCCATGCCCGCGACAATCTTGTCAGCGTTGGCGCTGACATGGTCACACAGCAACTGGCCGTCGGTGGTGCAGCCAACGCATTTGCCGACGGCAATACGCTGACCAACGAACGGACAGCCGGACTCTTGCAAACCGTCTGCGAAAAGCTGATAGATCGATCAAAGACGTATATTTGATGAATCGATCGGGAAAACCATGACGAAATTGACAGCAGATGGACGATTGATTGTCGGGCTGGATGTACCATCGGTGTCCCACGCGCGTGCGGTTGTCGATGAACTGGGGGATTCCGTTTCCTTCTATAAGATCGGGCATCAGCTGGCCTTTGCCCCTGAAAGGGAAAACGGGCTTCACCTGGCACGTGAATTGGTTGATCAGGGAAAGCAGGTTTTTCTCGATCTGAAACTTCTCGATATCGATAATACGGTTGCCAACGGTGTCAAAAGTGTCGCTGCCATGGGCGTCACCATGCTGACCATCCATGCCTATCCCAAGGCCATGCAGGCGGCTGTTGAAGCAGCAAGCGACAGTGATTTGACCCTGCTTGGAGTGACTGTTCTGACTTCCATGGATGACGATGATCTCAAACAAGCCGGATATGCGATGTCTGCGGCAGACCTTGTTCATTTGAGAGCAAAACAGGCTTCTCAGATCGGAATGGGAGGTATCGTGGCCTCGGCACTGGAAGCAGAGGCGATCCGCAGCATTGTCGGCCAGGATATGGCGGTCGTTACTCCAGGTATCCGGCCAACCGGCGCTGCGCAAGGTGACCAGAAGCGGGTGATGACGCCAGCTGATGCGCTAAAGGCAGGTGCATCGCATCTTGTCGTGGCCCGCCCCATTGTGGCAGCCTCTGACAGGCGGGCGGCGGCGGAAGCCATTGTCGCGGAAATGTCGAGCGTATAGAGAGGAATTCGCAATGACCAAAGGATACTGGATCGCGCGCGTGGATGTGAACAATCCGGACAAATATCCCGATTACGTAAACACTGCCAAACCGGCTTTCGAGCGTCACGGCGCCGTATTTTTGGCGCGTGGGGGCGAGACCCACTCTTTGGAAGGTAGCAACCGCGCCCGCAATGTTGTCATTGAGTTCCCCAGCGTCCAGCACGCGCTAGACTGCTATAATTCCGACGAATATCAGGAAGCTGTCAAAATCAGACAGTCGGTTGCTGATTCCGAATTGCTAATCGTGGAGGGAACAGAATAATGGCCAAAGGGTACTGGATCGGTCGCGTCGATGTTGCAGATATCGAGGCCTACAAAAAGTATGTTGCAGCCAATGGCAGCGTGTTTGAAAAATACGGTGGTCGATTTTTGGTCAGAGCCGGACAATTTGAAACCCCCGAAGGCACAAGCCGCTCGCGCAATGTGGTGCTGGAATTTGATTCCTACGAGCAGGCCAAAGCCTGTTATTACAGCGATGAGTATCAGTCGATCATCGGCCTGCGCCAGAAAAATGGCGTATCAACCGGCGATCTGATTATTGTTGAAGGTTACGGTGGCTAGGTAAACAAGTCGGACTGTGTGATAAGATCACGTTTTGGAAAAGCAATCGAATAAATCTGTAAATCATTGTTATTAAGCGATAAAATTAGCGATGCCTAGTCCTGCCACCGATCAACTTCCAGTGTGAAGAATTGTAAAGTTGCCGCGATTTTCTTGAATCGCCACATTTCAGCCCTACCTCAAATACAAGCGGGCGTCACAATTGTGAGTACCCCGCACCACCAACTGAGAGGGTCCTCTTGATGACTAACGCCTTAATCCGCCCCGCATGGACGCCTGTAACCATCGCCATGATGATCATCGGCTTCATGATCTTCTGGCCGCTTGGTCTGGCCATGCTCGCCTATATTCTTTGGGGCGATCGCCTGGATCAGTTCAAGACTGACGTCAACTCTGCAACCGAAAAGGCTTCCTGCATGTTTTCACGTCGCGATCATTCCTTCAAACCCCACGGCAGAACCGGCAATGTCGCATTTGACGACTGGCGCGAAGCCGAATTGAAGCGTCTGCATGAGGAACGCATGAAACTTGATGCCATGCGATCTGAATTTGATGACTATGCACGCGAATTGCGTCGCGCCAAGGACGAAGAAGAGTTCAACGGTTTTATGGCCGAACGCGCCAAACGGGTCGATGAAGAAGCTTCACAAAAGCCGACACCAAAAACCAAGAAGGTCAAGAAGTCCGGCGGCAAGACCGTACCCGGAGTTTAATGCCTGACTGGCATTGACCTGATGCTCACGGCATCACCAATCAGGACCCGCTCTTTGAGCGGGTCTTTTTTTGCCCGCCGGGCTTCGAATCATCTATGATACCCATATGCTGTCTCTGCTCAAAAAACGCCCTGTAACCAAATCCGGCCAGTCCGAGCGCTGGACATTGCTGGAACTTGACGGGCGGTTTGTAGATGTGCGTGTGCTGGAGAACCCCCGGACGACCCGCCTGACCCTGCGGTTGGTCCCTGCGGCCAAGGCACAGGAAAGCCTCAAGGTCACGGTACCACCCGGCACACCGGAACAGGAGGTCGATGAATTCCTGCAGCGCAATCGCAATTGGGCAGCAGCACGCCTGTCACGTTTGCCAGATGTTGTCAGAATTGAAGATGGGGCAATCATTCCCCTGCGAGGCGTCGACCATCGTATCACCCATTGTGGCGAAATGCGCGGCATTGTGTCCGTGGGTATGGAGGAAAACGGGCCGGTTATCCGCGTGTTCGGTGATCCCAAATTCACACCGCGCAAAGTAGCAGAATTTCTGAAGAGGCAGGCACGACAGGATTTGACCAAGGCTGTTGCACGCCACAGCAAGACGTTGGGTGTGACTGCCAAGTCCATAACACTGCGTGATACTACTTCACGCTGGGGTTCCTGTTCCTCGTCGGGCGCGCTGAATTTCAGTTGGCGCATCATTCTGGCACCACCTGACGTTCTGGACTATCTGGCCGCGCATGAAGTGGCCCATTTGCGTGAAATGAACCACTCCGACCGGTTCTGGGCACTGGTGGAAGGAGTTTGCCCTGACATGGACAAGCACAAGTCCTGGCTGCGCACCCACGGCTCCAAACTTCATGCGGTTATTGCCGCATAGACTCAGCGCCAAATTTCTGGCATCGCGACACCATGAAACCGTTGATTAAAATATGTGGCCTGTCCACCCGGCCAGCCGTCGATGCCGCGACGGATAACGGAGCATCGCATATCGGTTTTATTTTCTTTGCAAAAAGCCCCCGCAATGTTTCGCCACAACAGGCGCGCGACTTATTGAAAAGCAGCCCTGCAGCCACCTCCGTAGCGGTAACGGTCAATGCCGGAACAGATTATCTTGATGAAATCGTCACCACCATGGACCCGGACGTATTACAGTTGCATGGCAGCGAAACCCCACAAGACATTTATGACATCAAAGCTCGTTACCAGCGGCCGGTCATGAAGGCATTGGCCATACGTGAAGCCACTGACCTTGGCAAAATCGATGAGTATGACGCTGCTGCAGACATGCTCTTGCTTGATGCCAAGCCTCCGAAAGGATCCGACCTTCCTGGAGGTAATGGCGTCAGTTTCGACTGGTCGCTCATTGCCGCCCTGCAATCGGACAAGCCGGTGCTGCTCTCCGGCGGCATTGAGCTGAACAACGCCAAACAGGCACTGGATCTGGTATCAAAGAACAATAATTCAATCATCGGGCTTGATGTTTCATCTGGTGTTGAAAGCGCTCCCGGTGTTAAGGATGTCGCCAAAATCAGACAATTTTTGTCGGCCTGTAACGGGTCGCATATTCAAGATTGAGAAAGTAGCGCTGCAATGAGTATACAAGCTCCCAATTCATTCAAAATGGGCCCCGATGATCAGGGCCAGTTTGGCATTTTTGGTGGTCGCTTTGTCGCCGAAACCCTGATGCCCAATATTCTGGAGCTGGACGAAGCCTATAGTGCAGCCAAGAAAGATCCTGAATTTCTCAGTGAGCTGGATTATCTCAACAAACACTATACCGGACGACCAAGTCCGCTGTATTTTGCTGAACGCCTGACCGAACATCTCGGGGGTGCAAAAATCTATTTCAAGCGCGACGAACTCAACCACACTGGAAGCCACAAGATCAACAACTGTCTGGGCCAAATTCTGCTGGCCAAGAAAATGGGCAAAACTCGTCTGATCGCAGAAACTGGCGCTGGCCAGCACGGTGTTGCATCTGCGACCGTAGCTGCAAGATTTGGATTTCCCTGTCTGGTATATATGGGTGCAAAGGACGTTCATCGTCAGTCACCCAATGTTTTTCGCATGAAACTTCTGGGTGCAGAAATCGAGGCCGTAACCGCAGGGGCGGGCACGTTGAAAGACGCCATGAACGAAGCTCTACGCGATTGGGTTACCAACGTGGAGGATACCTATTATCTAATAGGAACGGCTGCCGGGCCACATCCCTATCCTGAACTGGTGAGAGACTTTCAGTCTGTGATCGGCAAGGAGACCCGCGATCAGATCGTTGAGGCAGAAGGGCGTCTGCCTGATATGTTGATTGCAGCAGTGGGCGGTGGTTCCAATGCCATTGGCCTCTTTCACCCCTTCCTGGACGATAAATCCGTTCAGATCGTTGGCGTTGAAGCTGGTGGTAAGGGGCTGGATGGCGATGAACATTGCGCCTCACTCACCGCCGGACGTCCCGGTGTCCTGCACGGAAACCGCACCTATTTGCTTCAGGACCCGGAAGGCCAGATCGAAGAAGGAGCCTCCATTTCAGCCGGACTGGACTATCCTGGAATTGGGCCGGAACATTCCTGGCTCAAGGATACCGGTCGTTGCGAATATGTGCCCATCATGGATACGGAAGCCCTGGAGGCGTTCCAGTTGCTTTGCAGGCTGGAAGGGATCATTCCCGCGCTTGAGCCTAGCCATGCGCTCGCTGAAGTTATCAAACGTGCTCCAGCCATGGACAAGGACCAGATCATCGTCATGAATCTGTGCGGCAGGGGAGACAAGGACGTGCATACCGTCAGTGAAGCTCTCGGAATGGAGCTTTAAACCGATGACCAAACGCATGACCGAACGGTTTGCCAAGCTTGCAGCCGAAAACCGCCCCGCTTTCGTGACCTATTTCATGGGTGGCGACCCGGATTTTGACTCCTCTTTAGCCATCATGAAGGGTTTGCCCGCTGCAGGTGCCGACGTGATAGAACTCGGAATGCCGTTTTCTGACCCAATGGCGGACGGCCCATCCATTCAGGCCGCCGGACTGCGGGCGCTGAAGTCCGGGCAAAACTTGCCCAAATGCTTTGAGATGGTTCGTGCTTTCCGTGCAGATGACAATGAAACACCCATTGTTGTGATGGGGTATTACAATCCGATCTATCAGTATGGACCAGAACGCTTTCTGGAAGATGCGAAGGCGGCCGGGATTGACGGTATGATTGTCGTCGACTTGCCACCGGAGATGGATGAAGAACTCTGTATTCCAGCGCTAAAACACGGATTGAACTTCATTCGTCTTGCAACGCCCACAACCGATGAAAAGCGCCTGCCAAAAGTGCTCTCCAATACATCCGGTTTCGTCTATTACGTCTCAATCAACGGAATCACCGGTGCTGCCGCGCCAGAGCCGCAGGAAGTTGCAGCATCCGTCGCGCATATCAAGGCCAAGACCGATCTGCCAATTTGCGTTGGCTTTGGAGTGCGTACCGCTGAACAGGCCGCTATGATAGGGCGGGCTGCGGATGGTGTTGTGGTGGGTTCCGCCATCGTATCGGCTGTTGCCAGCAGCTTGCAGGATGGCAAAGCCACCGCCAACACTGTACGTGATGCCTTGCAGATTGTATCTTCCATTGCGCACGGCGTTCAGTCCGCGCGAAACCAGGTGTGAAACTCCAACAATCCCCAAAAAGTAAATATTGGCTTTTCTGCCCCGGCAAAGCCATAATGCCAACACATATGACAGAAGCGTCTAGAGCTGACATCAAGGCAGTATCATGAACTGGATAACCGATTACGTTCGACCCAAGCTGGACTTTTTAAGTCGCAAGGACATGCCTGAGAATTTGTGGATCAAGGATCCTGATTCCGGTGAAATGGTGTTCCATGCCGATCTCGAAGCCAATCAGAATGTTGTGCCATCTTCTGGCTATCATCTTGCCATTCGGGCGCAAGAGCGCCTGAAATTTTTGTTTGATGAAGGCGAATACGAAGTCTTTGACCAACCGGAGGTGGCGATCGATCCGCTCAAGTTTCGCGACGAGCGCCGCTACACCGATAAACTGAAGGAAAACCGGAGCAAAACCGGTGCTCAGGACACAATTCATGCAGGCGTGGGCAAGATTCACGGTCAGGACGTGACCGCATGTGTTCAGGATTTTAAGTTCATGGGCGGATCACTTGGCATGGCCGCAGGTGAAGCCATTATTGCGTCAATGGAAGAGGCGGTGAAGCGCAAGACTCCCTACGTGCTGTTTGCCGCATCCGGCGGCGCTCGCATGCAAGAGGGTATATTGTCCCTGATGCAATTGCCTCGTACCACCGTGGCGGTCCAACTTTTGCGGGAAGCAGGTATGCCCTACATCGTTGTTCTGACCAACCCGACAACCGGTGGTGTATCCGCCTCCTATGCCATGCTCGGCGACGTTCATATCGCCGAACCTGCTGCCCTGATTGGTTTTGCCGGGCCACGTGTCATCGAACAGACCATTCGCGAAAAGCTGCCTGAAGGCTTCCAGCGCTCAGAATACCTCATGGAACACGGCATGGTCGACATGGTGGTACCAC